>VGTA01000267.1 GCA_016874875.1 Deltaproteobacteria bacterium
TGGCGCTGCGCGTCACCCCCGAGCGCCACGACAACCGGCTCGCCCTGCAGGCGCTGGCGCACGCCACGCGCTCCTATGAGTCGCTCGCGCGCGGCCTAGAGGAGGCGGCGGCGGAGACGCTCGACGCGGCGCTCAAGGGGGCGCTGCTCTTGGAGCTCGGCAAGGTCTATGAGTCGTTCCTTGAGCGCCTCGACCTCGCCGGGGAGCGCTATCAGGAGATCTTGACGCACCTGCCGGGGGACGCGGAGGCGATTCGCGCCCTCGAGGCGCTCTACGCGCGCCAGCACCGCTTTCAGGACCTCGTGGACCTGTACCTGCGCCTCGCCGATGAGGCGGAGGGCGACGAGGAGCGCGTGCGCCGCTACTTCCAGGCGTGCAACACCCTTCAGAATCTCGACGCGGCGGAGCAGCTCATCGCCACGTACCGCAAGATCATCGAGGTGGACGAGGGCAACGCGCGCGCCTTTGACGAGCTCGAGCGGCTCTTTAAGCTGACGGACCAGTGGCGCGAGCTGTCGGAGCTGCTCGTGGAGCGCGTCGCGCGGCAGCAGGAGGCGGGGGCGCGGGCGCGCCTGCGCGACCAGCTCGCGCGGGTGTATGAGGAGCACATCGGCGATGTTGACGAGGCGATCGAGTGCTGGCGCCTGATCGTGGAGGGCGAGGACCCCTCGTTCGCGCCCGCCTACGCCGCCCTCGAGCGCCTCGCCGCCGGCTGGCGCGGGCGGGGGGCGGCGGAGCCGCGCCGCCAGCTGATCGCGGAGCTGCTCGCGCCGCTCTATCGCGAGCGCGCGCTGTGGACGGAGTGGCTGCAGACGCAGGACGACCTCGTGGAGTTTGACTTTGACCCCACCGCCAAGGCGGAGCGGCTCTTGGAGGTGGCGCGTGTCTATGAGGAGGAGCTCAAGGAGCCCACGGTGGCGCTGTCGTCGCTAGCGCGCGCGTTCGCGCTCCACTTCGGCGACGAGCGCCTGCAGGCGCAGGTGGACCGCCTCGCCGCGCAGGTGGGCGCCTGGCTCGACCTCACGCGCATCTACACGCAGGGGATCGAGACCTACCCCGACGCCGACATGGCGCTCTCGCTGTGGCTCAAGGTGGCGCGCGCCCGCGAGCGGCACCTCGCGGACCCGCAGGGGGCCGTGGAGGCCTACCAGAGCGCCCGCGCCCTCGACCCGCTAGCGCGCGAGCCCCTCAGCGAGCTCGAGCGACTCTTTGAGCAGCTCGAGCGCTATGAGGACCTCGTGGAGGTGCTGAGGGCGGAGGCGAGCGTGGCGGACGAGCTAGACGAGAAGAAGCGCTTCTTGTTCCGCTGCGGCGCGCTGCTCTGCGGCGCCCTCGCCCGCCCCGCGGACGCCGTGGAGGTGTATCGTCAGGTGCTCATGGAGGACCCGGAGGACGCGCGCGCGGCGCAGGCGCTCGAGCGCCTCTTTAAGGAGGCGGCGCGCTGGGAGGACCTCGTGCGCCTGCTGCAGGACCGCCTCGCCTACATCAGCGACGAGCAGGCGCAGCGCGCCACGCACCACGAGGTGGGGCGCGTGCTCGCCGACGAGCTCGGGCGGGTGGAGGAGGCGATGGGGAGCTGGCGCCAGGCGCTCGACCTCGACCCCCTCGACCCCGTGGCGCTGGCGCGCCTCAAGGGGGCGCTCGCCGCCGCGAGGCGCTGGGTGGAGCTGCTCTCGCTCCTCGAGGACGAGCGCGGGCACTACGAGGACGACGCGGCGCAGGCCGTGGCGCTCGACGCGCACATGGCCGACCTGCACGGGGAGCGCCTCGGCGACGTGGCGCGCGCCATCGAGCTGCACCGCGCGGTGCTCGAGCGCGACGCGGCGCACGCCGAGGCGCGCGCCGCCCTCGAGCGCTTTATGGGCGCGCCGCAGACGCGCCTCGAGGCGGCGGAGGCGCTGAGCGCCCACTACGCGGCGGTGGAGGACCACGGCGCGCTCGCGCGCGTCTATGAGGCGCAGCTGCTGTCGCTGCTCGACCCCGCGGAGCGCGTGGCCACCTTCAAGCGCCTCGGGGCGCTCCTGCGCGGTCCGCTCGCGCAGCCCCGCCGCGCCTTTGACGCCTACGCCAGCGCGCTGCGCGAGGACCTCGACGACGCGGTGGCGCTCGAGGCGCTGCAGGCGCTCAGCGGCGAGCTGTCGCTCTTTGAGGAGATGGCGGCGGTCTACGGGGAGGTGGCGGCGCGCGACCCGCACCACGAGGTGTCGCTGCGCCTGCTGCGCGCGCGCGCCAAGCTGTGCGCGCACCGCCTCGGCCGCCCCGCCGACGCCATCGAGTCGTGGCGCGCGGTGCGCGCCGCCGAGCCCGAGGACGAGGAGGCGCTCAAGGCGCTCACCCGCCTCTTTGAGCAGGAGGGGCTCCCGCTCGACCTCATCGAGGTGCTCCAGGCGCGCGTGGAGCTCGAGCCCAACAACACCAAGCTCCGCGTGCAGCTCGGGCACCTGCTGAGCGGCCCGGGCGCCGACCTGGCGGCGGCGATCGAGCAGTGGCGCCTGGTGCTCCTCGATTTCCCCGAGGTGCGCGAGGCGCAGGAGGCCCTCGAGGCGCACTTTGGCGCCACGGCGCACCTCGAGGAGCTGGCGAGTCTGCTCGAGCCCATCTATCGCGACCAGGGGCGCTGGGATCGCCTCGTGGCGCTCAACGACGCGCTGCTGAGTCAGGGGGGGGTGACCGACCGCTTCCGCGCGCAGGAGCTGTGGGAGGAGTCGGGGGCGGTCTACGAGGAGCGCCTCGGGGACGCGCCGCGGGCGCTCTCGTGCCTCCTCCGCGCCTTTGAGCTCAACCCCATGGATTCCGACCTGCGCCCGCGCCTGCTGCGGTTGGTGGACGCGCAGGGAGCGTGGGCGGCGGCGCGCCCCACGCTCGAGGCCGCGCTGCCGCAGGTGAGCGACCCCGAGCTGCTGCTCGGCGACACGCTGCGCCTGGCGAGCTGGGCGGAGACGCACGACGGCGACGCGGTAGCGGCGGCGGCGTGGTACCGCGAGGCGCTCCGCACGGACCCGCAGAGCGACGTGGCGCTCAGCGCCCTCGAGCGCCTCTACCGCGCCGCCGGGGACGGCGAGCGCCTCGCGGGGGTGCTGCGCGCCCGCGTGGACGCCGCCGACGACGACGCCGCGCGCGCCGCGGGCCTGCGCGCGCTCGCCGAGGTGCAGTGGCGTCAGCTCGGGCGCGCCGAGGACGCCGCGCGCGCCTACGAGGAGCTGCTGGCGCTCAACGACGCCGACGCGGGCGCCTACGCCGCCCTCGATGAGGTGCTGCGGGCGCGGGGGGACCGCGCGGGGCTGATCGACCTCGCGGAGCGGGCGGTGGAGGGGCTGTCGCTCGAGGGCGCGGCGGCGGCGGCGCGCCTCGGCGCCGCCGGGGCGCTGGCGCGGGAGGGCGGCGACGCCGCGCGCGCCGTGGACCTCTATCGCCGCGCCCTCGACGCCCACGCGGGGGACGAGGGGGCGGAGGGCGCCCTCGAGGCGCTCCTGCCGGCGGTGGGCGACTGGGACGCGCTGCGCGAGCTCAAGGACGCCCGCCTGGCGCGCGCGAGCGGCGAGGGGGCGGTGGCGCTGGCCCTCGAGCTCGCGGCGCTGTGCCAGGACCGCCTCGGCATGCCCGACGACGCGCTCGGCTACTACAGGCGCGTGCTCAAGGCGGCGCCGGGGCACGAGGGGGCGTTTGAGCGGGCGAGCGCGGTGCTCCGCGAGCAGATGCGCTGGGCGGAGCTGTGCGACCTCGCCGAGGGCTACCTGGCCGCCGCGGAGGGGCTGAGCGACGCGCGCCGCGAGGCGCTGTCGCTCGACGTGGCGCGCCTCGCCACCGAGGACGGGGACGCCGCGCGCGCCATCCGGCACCTCAACGCCGTCCTCAGCCTCACGCCCACCCACGCCGAGGCGCTCACGGCCCTCGCGCGCCTCTACGAGTCGGAGGAGAAGTGGGAGGAGGCCGCCGCTACCCTCAAGCGCGCCCTCGAGTACGCGGCGCCCGGCGCGCAGCGCGGGGAGGCGTGGCGCCGCCTCGGCGTGATCTACCTGCAGCAGCTCGGGGAGGCGGAGGAGGCCAAGGCGGCGCTCCGCCGCGCCCTCGACGAGGCGGAGGACGCCGCCACCCTCGACGCCCTCGCGCAGCTGGCGCGCGAGGAGGGGGACGACGCCGCGCTCCTCAGCTACCTCCGCCGCAAGGCGCCGCTGGCGCAGGGGGCGGAGCGCCTCCGGGCGCTGGTGGAGGTGGCCCGCCTCGCGCGCCAGGCGGGGGACGCCGCCACGCAGCTGAGCGCCCTCGAGGCCGCCTACGCCGAGGCGCCGCAGGACGCCAAGGTGGTGGAGCCCCTCGTGGAGCTCTACATCGAGGCGGGGCGCCTCGGCGAGGCGGAGCCGCTCGTGGCGCGCCTAGTGTCGCAGTTCGAGGCAGCGCGCCAGGCCAAGCCCCTCAGCCGCGCCCTGTTCCGCCTCGGGCAGCTCGCCGAGGCGCGCGGCGACCTCGCCGGGGCGCAGGGGGCGTTTGAGCGCGCGCGGGCGGCGGACGCCACGTTCGCCTCCAACCTCGTGGCGCTGAGCCGCGTGCTGGTGGCGCGCGAGGAGTGGGGCCCCGCCAAGGACGTCCTGCGCGCGCTGCTCTTGCAGCGCCAGGTGACGGACGCGGAGCGCGTGGAGATCTTTTACCTCAACGGGCTGGCCCGCCTGAGCGAGGGGGACGAGCGCAAGGCCAAGGAGATGTTCGAGCGCGCCCTGTCGGTGGACGCCGCCCACGCGCTGAGTCGGGAGCGGCTGGCGCGCCTGGGGTGAGCCTCACGGCGCGCGGCGGGCGAGCTCCTCGTAGACGCGCAGGGCGAAGCGCCCGGCGGGGTGGGCGCGGTAGCGGGCGACCTCGGCGAGGAGGGCGGCGGGGAGGGCGTCGTCGGGGGGCAGGCGCGCGCCGTAGCCGGGGGCGAGGAGGACGGGGGCGGCGAGGGTGGCGAAGGTGAGGTCGGCGGCGGTGAGGAGGCGCCCCACCAGGCGCTCGCCGCCGCCGGCGGGGTTGGCGGCGAGGGCGGCGGCGACCTCGTCAAAGCAGGCGTCTACGCGCTCGCGCGAGCGCGCCGCCCCCGCCGCGTCGATGCGCATCGTCTTGCGCATCACCCAGCGAATCAGCGGCCAGCCCAGGCGCGCCCACCGCCGCTCGCGCTCCGGGGCGCCGTCGATGACGCACTCGAGGGAGGCGGCGCGCGGGAGGGGCAGGAGGTGGAAGTAGGCGAAACGCCGCGTGTGGGGGCCCAGCTCGCGCCCGAGGCGCGCCTCCCACGCCCGCGCCGCCGCGCGCTCCTCGGGGCTCAGCGCCCCGCCGCCGTAGGGGCGCCACGCCGCCTCGGGGCGCTCCTCGAGCCACGCGAGAATCTCCTCGGAGTCCTTGAGCACGGCGTCTGGCGTGACGAGGACGGGGGTGCTCCGCGCTCCGCCGGCGCGCCGGACGGCGGGGGCGTGGAACAGGGGCGCGTGCGCCTCTTGGGTGAAGGGGACGCCGGCGAGCTTGAGCGCCCAGCGCGCCTTCTCGCAGTAGTGTGAGGGGG
>VGTA01000268.1 GCA_016874875.1 Deltaproteobacteria bacterium
CCCCCCCGGGGGGGGGGGGGGGGGGGGGGGGGGGGGGGGGGGGGGGGGGGGGGGGGGGGGGGGGGGCGGGGGCGGGGGCGCAGCCCACGGCGCGCTTTGGCGCCGCTGAGCTGCTCAGCGCCGCCACGCCGCTCCTGCAGCGCCGCTCGCCGCCCGTGGCGGCGCAGGAGCTCACCGCGCGCCTGCCGCGCGGCGAGGCGCTCTCGTCGCCCACGGCGGCGGTGAGCGGGCGCACGCGCCCGGGGAACCGGGTGTGGCTCAACGAGCAGGAGGTGCCCGTGGACGAGCGCGGCGCGTTTAGCGGCGTGGCGCAGGTGGGCGACGACGGGGCCCTCGAGGTGCGCGCCGTTGACCCCGACGGCAACCAAGGTCGCCTCGCGCGCACTTACAAGGTGGCGCCGAGCGCGTGGTTCCTGCTCGCCCTCGGCGAGGGGCTCACGGGCACGCTCGGCGCTGAGCTCGACGGGGTGCAGGCGCACACCAGCACCGCGGTCGGCGACACCCTCTACGTGCACGGGCGCGCCGCCGTCTACCTCAAGGGGCGCGTGCGCGGCGATGAGCTGCTCGGCGGGCTCTTTAAGCGCTATGAGGTCACCGCGCACCTCGACACCGCGCGCCGGCAGGAGCTCGAGGCGTACTTTCAGCAGATGATCGACCCCGAGCGCTACTACCCGGTGTACGGCGACAGCGCGCAGGAGGTGAACGACGTCAACACCCGCGGGCCCATCTACGTGCTCGTGCAGGCCGACAAGAGCAGCCTGGCGGCGGGCAACTTCCGCACGCTGATTCGCGGCGTAGAGCTGCTCAACTACGACCGCACGCTCTACGGGGCGCAGGCGCGCCTCGACGTGCAGTCGGGGGACCTGCGCCACGAGCTGCAGGCGTTCGCCGCGTCGCAGTCGCAGCCCGAGCGCCACGCCTACGTGGAGCTGCGGGGCACGGGCGGCTCGCTCTACTACCTGCCGCACCGGGAGCTGATCGAGGGCTCGGAGCGCGTGTACCTCGTGGAGCGCGACAAGATCACCCACCTCGAGCGCCGCCGCGCCGCCCTCGCGCGCCACGTGGACTACGCGATACGCTACGCCGACGGGCGCCTCCTGATGTCGCGCCCCGTCACGGCCACCACCTTTGACACCATCGGGGCGCTGCCGCAGCCCACCGGGAGTCAGTCGACCCTCGACGGCAACCCCGTGTACCTGAGCATAGAGTACGACCACCGCGACGCCGCCGACCGCGGGGAGGACGCGTGGGGCGTGTACGCGCGCGAGAGCTACAGGGACCGCGTGAGCGTGGGCGGCGGGCTGATTCAGGAGCGGCAGGGGGAGGCGGCGCAGGGGCACTACAGGCTCTGGGGCGGCGACGTGCAGCTCAAGCACGGGCGCCGCACGCACCTGACGGTGGAGTACGCGCAGAGCCAGAACGCCAACGCGCAGAACCTGCTGAGTCAGGACGGCGGGCTCACCTTCACGCCCTTCAGCCGGCGCGACGGCGCCGGCGCCGAGGGGCAGGCGTTCCTCACGCGCGCCGGCGTGGAGCTCAACGACCTGCTCGGCGCCGGGGACCGCGACCAGCTCTACGTGGAGGCGTACTGGCGCTACGCCGCCCCCGGCTTCTACGCCGGCGGCAACCTGCAGCAGCAGGGCATGGAGAACTACGGCGTCGCGGCGCAGTGGTGGCTCAGCGAGCGCCACCGCCTGCGCCTGCAGCACGACCTCGTGGCGGCGCAGCAGCCGAGTCAGGAGCTCAGCGCCCTCAACAGCTCCTTCGCGCGCCAGTTCTCCCGCCGCGTGACCCGCCTCAGCCACACCTACGCCGCCGGGCGCGTCACCCTCGAGGGCGCCTGGGCGCAGACGGAGCTCGACGAGGGGTCGCTGCTGAGCGACGGCCGCCCCACGCCCACCTACCTGACGGACGCGCTGACGGTGGCGGTGCAGTACCAGCTCACGCCGCGGGTGGCGCTGCTCGGGGAGCAGGAGCTGGTCTTGCGCGGCGACAGCCGGATGTTCAGCGCGCCGTCGGACCTCTTCGTGACGAGCGCGGGGGCGCGGGTGGCGCTGAGCGAGAGTCTGCAGCTCGAGGCGGTGCAGAGTCTGCGCTGGTCGGGCGACAACGCCACGCAGGTGGGCGTGCGGAGCGACCTCGGCGGCGGGCGCACCGTGTACGCGCAGCAGCGGTTCGTGGACCAGTTCGGGCAGGAGGCCTACGCCTCCGTGGTGGGCGCCGAGGAGCGCTGGGGGGAGGGGGCGCGTGCCTTTACGGAGTATCAGCTCGAGAGCGGGCAGCTGGGGCTGCGCAACCGCGCCATCTTGGGCGTGGGCAAGCGCACGCAGCTCACGCGGGGCCTCACGCTCGACGCCGGCTACCAGCGCAGCCAGGTGCTCACCAGCTCCGCCGCCGGCGGCCTCGCCCCCGGCTCAGACCTCAACCAAGACGCGCTCACGGCGGGCGTCGAGTGGCTGGCGCGGGCGAATCTCAAGGTGACGGGCCGCCTCGAGCTGCGCTTTGACGACCACGACGACTGGACGGGCCGCCGCGATCAGCAGCAGCTGCTCGCCCTGGGCGCCGTGAGCTACCAGCCCCACCCCGACCTCACGCTGCTCGGGAGGGTGAACTACAGCCACACGGAGGATTTGATCTTTAAGGCCACGAGCGCGCGCTTCCTCGACGTCAGCCTCGGCGCCGCCTATCGGCCGCTGCGGCACCGGTGGCTAGCGTTGCTCTTTAAGGCGGCCAAGCGCTATGAGCAGCGCCCGGTGGACCTCTCGTTTGAGGAGCCGACGGCGGAGGAGACGGACGTGGTGTCGGTGTCGCCCATCGTGGAGCTGCCGCTGGGGTTTCAGCTGGTGGAGAAGCTCGCCTACAAGCGCTATGGCGTTCAGGCGCCGGGCTTGCCGGTGGCGCTGAATCACGCGCTCTTGTGGATCAACCGCCTCAACTATCACCTGGCGAGCGCGTGGGACGTGGGCGGCGAGCTGCGCGTGCTGCAGAGCACGCTGGCGCGGACGACCTTGAGCGGGGCGCTGGTGGAGGTCAACTACATCATCAAGGACGCCGTGCGCTTGGGGGTGGGCTATAACTTCACGAGCTTTAGTGATGATGAGTTCGCGCGCCTCGACGAGGAGTACGGCGGGCCGTTCTTTAGGGTGGTGGCTCATTATTGAGAGGGGGCGCCGGGGGCTCAGCGCGGAGCGGCCGCGGCGGGGCGACCTCAGCGGCGAGCGTCGGCGGCGGGGTCGGCGGCGGGGTCGGCGGCGGGGTCCCGCAGCGCCTCATACGCCTCTTGGCGCGAGAGGCCGCAGCGCTGGCTGAGCCACCGGGCCGCCGCCGAGGGAGGCAGCCCCTGCGCGCGCGCCTCCGCCACGAGCGCCGCGACGTCCACCGCCGCCTCGCGCTCCTCGCGCGACGCCCCCGCCACCACCACCACCACCTCCCCGCGGCTCACCCCTGGCGCGGCGGCGAGGGCGGCGAGGGGGGCGCGGCGGAAGGTCTCGTGGCGCTTGGTGAGCTCGCGCGCCACCACCGCCTCGCGCGCCCCGCCGAGCTGCGCGGCGGCGTCGGCGAGGAACTCCTCAAGGCGGTGGGGGCTCTCGTAGAACACGAGCGTCTCCTCGGCGGCGGCGAGGGCGGCGAGGGCGCGGCGGCGGGCGCTGGGCTTGGAGGGGAGGAAGCCCACGAAGGTGAAGCGCTCCGTGGGCAGCCCCGACGCCGCCAGCGCGGCGATGGCGGCGCAGGGGCCCGGCAGGGGGGTGACGGCGAAGCCGGCGTCGATCACCGCGCGCACCAGCCGCGCGCCGGGGTCGCTGATGTTGGGGGTGCCGGCGTCGCTCACCAGCGCCACGTCCCGCCCCGCCCCTAGCGCCTCGAGCACCTGCGCCACCCGCCCCGCCTCGTTGTGCTCGTGGCATGAGATGAGCGGCGGCGCCTTGAGGTTGAGGAGCGCGTAGAGCTGGCGCGTGGTGCGCGTGTCCTCGCACGCCACCGCCGACACCGACTCGAGCAGCCGCAGCGCGCGCAGCGTGATGTCCTCGAGGTTGCCGATGGGCACCGCGATCAGCCACAGCGCCCCCGGCGCGCCCTCGCCCCCGGCGCGCGCCTTGGGGTCGAGCGCGCGGGGCGCCTCGCGGGGCGCCGAGGGCGCCTGGGGGGCCTCAGGAGTGGCGGCCATCAGACCCGCCCGCCCCGGGGTCGTCCTTGAACTCCCCGCCGTACTCCCCCGCCCCAGGGTCATCCGCGAAGCCACCGCTCGCCCCCGGGTCGTCCTGGAACTCCCCGCCGTACGCCCCCGCCCCAGGGTCGTCCTGGAACTCGCCTCCGTACGACCCCGCGTGCGCGCGCGGGTCGTCGTAGCCGCCGGCGCCCGGGTCGTCGCTGAAGCCGCGGCGGTCGTTGAAGGCGGAGAGCGCCTCGTCGGCGTCGGCGAGCTCGTGGCGCATGTTCACGGCGTCCTGGCGGTAGTCGGCGGCGCTGGCGCGCAGCATGTCCGCCTCGTAGCCGGCGTCCGCCGCCTGCTCGTAGAGGTGTTCGCGCTCGTTGATGTCGTGGCGAATCTCTTGGTCGAGGCGCGGGTCGTACTGGGCGGGCTGCCCCTGCCAGGCCTGACCCTGCCCCCACTGGTCAAAGTGGTCCATGTACATGCGGTTGGTGTAGTGGTGCCCGTACATGTTGTGGAACATCGCCTGGCTGGCGAAATACTGCCCTTGGTAGTAGAAGGGGCCCATGCCGAAGGGGGCGTCGTTGTAGCCGGGGCTGAAGCGCTGCACGCGGTGCCCGCCCACCCCCGTGTAGTAGGGGCCGCCGCCGCCGCCCTGCACCACCACGGTGTCCCCCGAGCGGCGCCCAAAGAGGGCCGCCATCAAGATGAGGCCCACGAACAGGCCGATGATCACGTAGCCCCACGGGAAGCCGCCCGGGGCGCGGGGGGCGGGGGCGGGGCGGGGGGGCGGGGGCGGGGGGAGCTTGGCCGCCTTGGCCGCCAGCGCGGCCTTGCGGTCCGCTACGCGCTGCTTGTCCTCAATCGACGCGTCCTTGGCGTCCGCCTTCTGGGTCAGCTGCTCCGCTTTTGCGTCGGCGCGCTGCGCGTCGATGGTGGCGCGCGCCGCGGCGTCCTCCGTCTTGCGGACCTCGAGGGTCTTGACGCGGGTGACGATGGCGTTGAGCTCGCGGAACTCCTCCTCAAAGGTGTCCTTGAGCTTCTGCTTCTCGGCGCCCTTGAGGGGCTTGGGCGGGAACAGGAAGGTCCACTGCTTCTGCGGCGCGTTCTTCTTGTCGATCAGGAGGGCCTCCGTCCACGCCTTGTGCGCCTCGAGCTTCTTGCCGAGGCCCATGTAGGCGCGCCCGAGCAGGTACTGCTCGTCGGCGCTCTTGAGCTGCACCGCCTCAAGGCGCTTCACCGCGTCGGCGAACTTGCCAGCGGCGACCTCCTGCTCGCCAGGGACGCCGGGCTTGCGCGCCTCAGCCTCGCGCGTCGCGCGCAGCGACCCGCCACCGACGCCGAGGGTGAGCG
>VGTA01000269.1 GCA_016874875.1 Deltaproteobacteria bacterium
GGGGGGGGGGGGGGGGGGCGCGCGGCGAGGGCGGCGCGCCGCGGTGATGGTTCCACACGGCGGGCGCGAGCGCAACAGAGTGGGTCCGCCTCAGCCCTCGGTGAGCGCGCCGCGCCACAAACAGCAACTCTAGCCGCCTCTACGTGTGCGCCAAGCGCTCGTGCAGCGCGCCTCTACGCTCACCGATCCAGAATACGAGGCGCTCTTCATCGAGGGGCGCTGCTCCTGCGCACGCTTCGATTGGTCACGCCTAAGCCGGTCCTCCTCATGCGCCACGCCCGACCGCAGGCAGGTGCTCACCGCGGACGACACCTACGTCTCTCCTCAAAGCCACCCCGTACAAGGATGCCGTGATTCCTAGGCCCCACATCCATTTTGTTATTGACATCATTGTTAATCAGTGAATTAATATGTTTTGTGTTTTGATATTTAACAACCAACCTAGAGAGGTTTTATGTCTAAAAAAACTCTTGTCGCAGCCGGCACAGTGGTGGCTGGTACTACTATGGTCGGTGTGAATGCTGGTTCAATTGGGATGACTATTGTTGGTGCCTCAACAACTGCTGCTAGTGCAGCCACCATTATTGCCGCTACAGGTGGTGCCGCTGCTGTTGTATTAGTGGGTTATGGTGTTTTTAAATATCTTTCATCAGAATCCAATGGTGATAAAAATAAGAATATCCAAAAAAGATAACATTACGCCACAACAGGAAAAGTCATGAACTGTGTTGAACTGCAAGAAATAGTCAAAATAGTATTAAAACGGGCGTGCCATTGTTCGACAGATAAAGATGGATGCCCAAAAGGATGGCACACTTGGCGACGTATTGGGCAAGAAAGAAATGCCGTATGTTTTGTTGGGAGAGATGGTACAAGGTATGATGGTGCAATTACAGTCAATATGATCAGTATAGAATCTGCAGAAAATTGGATTACACGTGGAGAAGAACTTGACCTCAATTGCACTACAGACCCATGGGACGGTAACGAAAGACGAGTTTGCATACGAACAAGAGGTGTAGAATTAAATGAAAATGGAGTCGGTGCATTTTAGCATATTTATATTTATATAACACCATCACATCTAACAGTAGAAACCGCGTCGCGTCGACGCTCACCACAGCGAGGGATGAGACGCCTACACCTCCCCCGCGTCACCGCTAAGCCAGCCCATAAGCGCCACTAGCGGCGCGCCTCCATGCCCTAGACCCTCACCGCGGGCGACACACCCGCGCCTCCTCAAAGTACACCCCCCCCTCACACCGATACCCCGCCCCGCAGTGCGCGTCCTCCTCACACACGCACTCCCGAGACAGCGCGCAGCCCGGGAAGCGCGGCACGGGCGCCTGACGAGTCATCTGACGCCACGCCCGATTCTCAAAGAGCCCCTGCGGGTCGAGCGAGTCCTTGAGCGCCACGAACTCCGCCCAGCGCGGATATTGCCCCGGCCCCACCCCCACCAACTCCGGCGCCGCCGTCTTGCCCCAGTGCGGGCGACCGGCATAGCGGGCGGCGGTCATCTGCATCAGCTCGTCATACACGTCGGCCGAGCGCTCGTGGTAGGTCTCGTCGGCCACCTTGGGGACGTGAATCTCCACCGAGACGACGTCCTCGCCATAGTTAAAGCCTAGCCAGCGGTCGGAGGCCTTGGAGAAGCGCAGATAGAGCCCGAGAATCGGGAAGCAGGCGCGCCGGCGGGCGAGCAGGGCGCGCACCTCGCGCATCCACTCGGGGAGGCGGCGGAGGGGGAACGAGGCCTCCTGGGTGCGGCTGTGGACGCCCTCGCTGTCCCACGGGCAGCGCCCCTCGCGGCAGCTCGAGCCGAGCATCTGGTGCGACCAGCCGACGGGGCGGTCGCGCGCCGAGTCCCGCGCCTCGATCGGCGGGAGCCAAACGCGCGCGCGGAGGAGCTCTGCGTCACACTGCGCGCGGAGGGGGGCGCGGTTGAGGACGCGGTAGGGGAGGTCGCCGACCACCCGAAAGACGCTGCCGCTGCTCTCCCACAGCGTGTGCGCTGAGCGCCCCGGCGCGCTGACGTCCACTCGGTCGTAGTAGTCGAGCACGTAGCGGGCGTTGCCGGCGAACCACATCACGCGCGCGTAGTCGTGCGCGCGGACTAGACCCTCGACCTTGCCCTCGAGGCCCTCGTCGGCGCCCTGCTCAAAGCCATAGCGGAGCTTGAACTGCGGCTCGATGGCGAGGCGCAGCTCCACAACCACGCCGAGGAGGCCGAGGTGGACGGCGGCGGCGGCGGCCTCCGCGCCCTCGAGGCGCCGCAGCTCGCCGCGCCCGTCCACGAGGGTGAGGGCGCGCACCATATCGGCCATGCCCGAGGCGAACGACAGCGAGGAGTGGTGGGCGGCGGTGGCGACGCCGCCGGCGACGCTGACGCCCGTGTAGTCGGGCATGGCGGGGATGGCGTACCCGCGCTCGTGCAGGTACGCCGACAGCTCGTCGGCGCGCACGCCCGGCTCCACGGTCACGGTGAGGGCCTCCTCGTCGAGGGCGAGGACGCGCCGCATGGGCCCCACGTTGAGCAGCAGCCCGCCGTGCTCAGGGCAGATGAGGGGGCTGTTGCTGTTGGGGCGCGGGACGCTGATCACCTTGAGGGAGCGCCCCTCGGCGGCGGCGCGGCGCACTGCCGCCTGAGCCTCCTCGACGCGCTCGGCGTGGAGCACCTCGGAGGGCTGGCAGCGCACCGTGGTCTGGTAGTTGGGCGTGGGCGCCGTGCCCTCTGCGCCCGAGACCACCTCGCCGTCCGCCCCCAGCCGCCCCGTCACCAGCGCCACCCCGTGCGCGATCAGCTGCTGCAGCCCCTCCCCCTCAAGCGCCTCAAGGCCGTGCCCGAGCGAGGTGGCGAACACCTGCCCCGCGCCCACCGCGTGCGTCCACGCCACCGGGTGCTCCCGCTCGCTCTCGACGCTGTAGGCCACCAGCAGCGGCGTGACGCCCTCCGCCACCTCAAGGACCCGGTAGAGCTCGTCCTCCGCCACCGAGAGCGGGTCGGGGAGCGTGCGGATGATGGGGTGCCCGGGCGCGGCGTGGCGGGCGGACAGGGGGCGGGCCCAGTCGTTGGTGAGGGTGTCCACCCCCGTGAAACGCCACCAGTGAGGAAACTCCACGCCCGGCCGCCGCGCCGCCCAGTCCAGCTCCGCCGCCCGGAGCTCGAGCGCGCGCTCTGGGTAGCGCGGGGAGGTCTGCTGGAAGCTGTTCAGCGCGCAGTGCAGCAGCACCGCCGGCACGCCCTCGTCGCGCGTCTGGCCGATGGCGTTGTCGATCATGTCGAGGTCGAGGTCGTCGGGGAGGCACATGTTGTAGATGATGACGTCGTACCCAGCCGCGAACGACGGCGCGCTCAGCAGAGCGCGCGTGTCATCGGGGTGCTTCCCCACCACGTCGAGCTCTACGCGGAGGCGGCGGCTGAGGGCGTCGCGGAGGAGGCGCTGCTGGCGCTCATAGTCGTGCCACCGGTCGCCGTAGCTGGTGACGTAGAGGGCGCGAAGGGGTGGGCGGCGCGCGTCGTTCTTGCCCTCCGCGGGGCGCAGCGCCTCCCCGTCCGCCTTGCCGAGCGCCCCGGGGTCGAGCCCCGCCCATGACGCCCCGCGCCCCCCCGCCCCCCCCTGCGGCGCCCCCTCCTCCCCGCAGGACGCCATGAGCACCACGCCGAGGCACACCAGCGCCGAGAGCGCCCAAGAGGGCAGGGCGCGCGCGGAGGTGCTAGAGGAGGGGCCAGAGGAGGCGTCAGAGGAGGGGCCAGAGAAGGAGACAAAAAAGCGGGTGGTCGGACGGGGCATCGTGTCTCCTCCTGCGGAGCGGGGGGGCTGGCGCGTTCGCGCCATCTCAGATGCGCCGCGGAGCGCCTCGGTTGCGCATCTCGCTCGTGACTCTCCAAAAAAAGAGACGCCCCTCCGCCTCGCCGCTCTAGGGCTTCTCGATCTAGGGCTTCTCGAGCGTCTTCCCTAGCTCCCTCAAGCGCGCTTGCTCATACTCCTGGTTGTCGCGGATCGTCTTCGACAGCACGAACACCGACGAGATCACAAACAAGAACGACGTGACGAGCTGACTCCGGTGCCAGTGCTCGAGCTCCACCTCGCGGACGCAGTACACCATAAACGACATCGACACCAAGAACGACCCCCACGAGATCATGCGATACGCCGTGGTGTCGCGCTCCTCGCGCTGATTGTCGCGGATCATCTTCTGAAGGCTGACGGCCGCCGAGACACAAAAGAAGAACGATATCAGCATCAGGAGCTTGTTCTGCCCCGTGAGCTGAAAGATGCCATAGAGACTCGCCGACGCGGAGAGAATCACCGCGACCCACGTCTGAAAAATCCAGGCGCCCGTGTCTTTCATCATCGCTACTCTCTCACTTACATATGAGCGCAAACATATGAGCCTATACTCAACTTAGTGTATAAGCGCGCGTCAAGAAGATGTGAGCGAAAAGCGCTCGGTGAGCGCACAAAGGAGACACCGATGAGCGAGTCCCGAGAGGAACAGGGCGCGAGGCAGAGGAGCGTGGAGGCGGGCGGGGCGCCGGCGGCGCAGGCGAGCTGGACCTTCTTCACCAACCACAGCCACGTGCTGCTCTGCCTCGCCCGCGACGGCGACCAGACGGTGCGGAGGGTGGCGGCGCAGGTGGGGATCACGGAGCGGGCGGTCCAGCGCATCATCGGCGAGCTCGAGGAGGCGGGGACGCTGCTCAAGCGGCGGGAGGGGCGGCGCAACCGGTACGTCGTCAACCCGCAGGTGGCGCTGCGGCACCCCGTGGAGGCGCACTGCCGGCTCACCGACCTCATCGCGCTGGTGGTGGGCGCGCCGCGCGGCGAGGGGGGCGCGTGAGCCCGCCCCGCCCCGCCGCCCCCGAGGCCCGCGGCCCGTGGGCGCGGCGGGGGCTCTTTGGGGGGAGCGGGGAGGTGCAGGTGTGGGACCTGCTGGCGGGGCGCGCCGCCCCGCCGTTTGAGGCGGCGCTGTGGTGTGAGCTCGAGGCGGGGGGGAGCGTGGGGGCGCACCAGCAGCAGGAGCACCCCGAGCTGGTGGTGTGCGTGTGGGGGCGCGGGGAGGCGTGGGTGGGGGAGGCGCGCCACCCGCTCGCGCCGGGCGCCTGCGTCTTCTTGCCGCTCGGCGCGCGCCTGCGGCTGAGCGCGGCGGAGGAGGGGCCCCTCGGCTACCTCATCCTCAAGGCGCGCGCCGCGGCGCCCTGACCGCGGCGCCCTGACCCCCGCGGCGCCCGCCCCCGCGCCGCCCTGCCCTCAGCGCGCCGCGCGGCGGCGCGTGGAGGCGAGGAGGGCGGCGAGGAGGGCGAGGAGGAGGGGCCCCCGCGAGCCCGAGGCGCCCGCGCGAGGCGCCGCCTGACAGCCGCCGCTCGAGCGCACGGCGTTGAGCGGGCGCTCCCCCGCGCCGCCCGCGCCGCCCTCGCCGCCCACCACCACCACCACGCCCGCGGCGCTGTCCTCGCCCCCCTGCGCGCCCGCCCGCGCGCCGCCCTCC
>VGTA01000270.1 GCA_016874875.1 Deltaproteobacteria bacterium
CGCGGGCACCACGCCCGGCGGCGCCACGCCCGGCGGCGCCACGCCCGGCGGCGCCACGCCCGGCGGCGCCACGCCCGGCGGCGCCACGCCCGGCGGCGCCACCCCCGGCGGCGCCACCCCCGGCGGCGCCACCCCCGGCGGCGTTGACGGCGGCGCCATGACCGGCGGCACCACGCCCCCCGTCGAGGAGCGCGTGGGCCTCGGCGACACCGCGGCGCTCGGCTGCAGCGGCGCCTACTGCCCCTCGGCGCGCCTCACCGGCCTCACGATCCCCGCCGACGCCGCCGCCGCCACCGCGGGCGGCTGCCGCCTCGCCGGCTCCACCAACGGCACCGCCCTCGGCGGCCTCCTCGCCCTCACCGGCGGCGTGGACACCAACTCGTTCGTGCAGCCCGACGAGAACGGCGAGATCAGCCTCGTCCTCATCAACCAGCTCAAGGGCTGGGACGCGGGCCTGACGGGGAACGCCGCGGGCGAGCTCCTCGCCAACTTCTACACCGGCGCGCGGGCGGCGGGCGGCGCGTTTGAGATCGACCCCGTGTCGCTCCAGGATGACGGCACGCCCTACATCAGCTTCCCCGGCACCACCGTGACCGACGGGCTCCTCCGCACCCCCACCTCGACCTTCACGGTGAATCTGCCCATCCTCGACGGCGTGGACCTCGCCGTGCGCCTCGACCAGGCGAAGCTCGAGGGTGACGTGAGCGTGGACATGACCGGCTTCAACCTCGGCGCGGGCGTGCTCGGCGGCTACCTCACCAAGGACGGCGTGATGGAGCTCATCCAGGGCCTCATCTCCGCCTGCACCTCGCCCATGCCCCCCGCCGCCCTCTCGTCGGTCTGCCCCATCCTCGGCACCGACGCCAACGCGGCGTTCGGGCTCCTGAGCACCTTCGTGACGTTCGACACGCTGGTGGAGGAGGGCGCCCCGGCGGCCGGCTGCGCCAACGCGGCTGACTGCAACGCGCTCAGCGTCTGTCTCCTCGTGGAGATGAGCTCGGTCACCGTGACGGGCGTCGCGACGCCCTGATCGATGTGGAGCGCCGCGCGCGCCGCTCGACGCGCGGAGGCCCCGCGCCCTCGGCTGGGGGGCGCGGGGCCTCGTCGTTTTCGAGGGGCGGCGAGCGGGTGCGGCGCCCAGCGCCGGTTCAGCGCCGGTTACGGGCGCTCATCGAGCGCCCGCTGCCAGCGCACATCATCCACCCACAGCCCCGCCCCCACCTCCTCATCCGCCACGCGGAGGGTGAAGGGGGCGAGGGCGCCGGGGGGGGGCCAGAGCGTGAGGCGGTGAGGAGTCGGCGCGTGGGGGTGGGCGCGCGCCACCATCCGCCCACGCGCGTCGCGCAGCTCCACCGTCAGCCCGGGCGGCGCGCCCGGGGCGGGGCGGGGGTCGCCCACGGCGGCGGCGAGGAGGGTGAGGGCGGCGGGCGGCGCGGGCGGCGCGGCGAGCGAGGCGCTCAGCGCCCCCCGCGCCCGCAGCCCCCCCGCCTCCCCCGCGCTGCTCGCCGCGTAGTCCCCCTCGCGCCCGGGCGCGCTGAGGCGCCGCGGCCCCTCGCCGAACGCCGCCCCCTCCGCGCGCCAGCCGAGCGCCGCCCAGGGGGGCGCGGCGAGGGGCGCGCCCCCCGCCCCGAGGGGGGGCTCGAGGTTGGCGCTCACCCGCGCCCCGCCCGCCCCCGCTAGCCAGCGCGCCCCCTGCGCGTAGCGCGGCAGCCACAGCGCCTCCGGGCGCGTGAGGAAGCCCGTCTTGGCGCGCAGCGCGCCGCGCGAGCGGTAGAGCAGCCGCTCCGCCTCAAAGTACCCGCCCTCGAGCCACGGCGCGCGCGCCTGCTCCACGGTGAGGGCGGCGCGCCAGGCGGCGGGGGCGGCGGGGGCGGCGGGGGCGGCGGGGGCGGCGGGGGCGGCGGGGGCGTCGGGGCGGGGCAGCGCGGCGGCGAGGGCGAGGCGGGCGGCGCCGCGCTGCACCCCGCCGCGGTACGCCACGTCCTGAATCCCCATCTGGTGCGTGTGCACGGGCCCGCGCCCCTCTTGGAGGTTGAGGAGGGGGGCGCCGGGGGCGAAAATCGGCCCCTCCACCGCCGCGAGGCGCGCGCGCAGCGCCTTGAGGGCGCGCAGGTCCTCCGCGCCGGGCACCTGCGCGGCGGGGCTGTAGAGCCACGCCCCCCACTGCGCCCACACCGCGGCGAGGAGCAGGAGCGGCAGGCGCCCCCCCCCCGCCCCCCACAGGTCGCGCAGCATCAACGGCGCGCACAGCGACACCCCCAGCGCCAGCGGCATAAAGCAGTTGGAGTACGCCCACTGCGTGCTGTGGTTGAGCCCGCTCGCCCCCGCGCCCGCCACAAAGATCCACAGCCAGTAGCCGCTCATGCGGTCGCCGCTCATGCCGAGCGCGGGGCGCGGCGCGCGCCAGCGGTGCAGGGCGACGAGCCCCCCGATGAGCGCCGGCGGCGCCAAGAGCGCCGCCCGCCCCCACAGCCCCTCGTACCACAGCTCGCGGTAGTACATGTGCGGCTCGTAGTCGAGGGTGAGCGCGCGCTGCACATAGGCGTAGAGCCACACCCCCACGAGCGCCCGCGGCGGCCACCGCAGGGGGCTGGCGTGGCTGAACCACAGCAGCGGCACGAGCAGCGTGAGCGGCGCGAGGTAGAGCAGGTCGCGCCAGTACTGCAGCAGGATGTTCTTCCAGTAGAAGAGGTGCCCCTGGTGCCCCTCAAAGATGTATCCCCAGAAGGCGCCCTCGGTGGCGGCGTTGAGGGCGTGGACGCTGGCGGCGCTGAGGGCCGCCGTGAGCGCCCAGAAGGTGAGCGCGGGGCGCGGCGCGCGCGTGAGCCAGTAGAGCCCCACCGCGGGATAAAAGACGCTCGCCGTCTGCTTGGTGAGGAAGGCGGCGCACATGAGCGCGGCGGCGGCGGCGGCGGCGCGGTGCCCGCGCCCAAAGTAGCCGAGGTAGATCACGCCCCCCGTGAGCAGCGCGGCGAGGGCGTCGGGGCGCGCCACGTCATAAAAAGCGCCCGCGGTGCGAAAGAGCGCCGCGTAGAGCCCCACCCCGAGCAGCGCGTAGGGCCGCGGCGCCTGCCGCCGCAGGGCGCGGTAGATGAGGCCCATCAGCGCGAGCGTGGCGGCGAGCGAGACGGCGCGCCCGAGGGTGAAGGAGATGCCCCCCGTGAGCGCGCTCAGCGCGTACACCAGCGCGGGGTAGCCGGGCGTGTAGAAGAAGGGCACGAAGTCGAGACTCGGCGGCGCGTAGATGGGCCGCCCCTCGGCGAGCCGCGCCGCGTGCGCGAGCATGCCCCCCTCCATCCACTCCACCTCGGCGGGGTAGGTGAGGCGCGAGAGCGCGACCCAGAGGAACGAGAGGAGGTAGCCGAGCGCGGGCAGGGCGGCGAGCCAGGCGAGGCGCTCGCCCCCCTCGCGCCCCGCGCGCCCCGCGCGCCCCTCAGGCCCCGCGCGCTCAGCGGTTGGAGGGCTCAATGGGCGTGATCTCCTCGCCCAAGAAGCGCATCAGACGACGCTTGAGGCGCTCAAAGGCGGGGCGGGCGCTCTCCACGCGGTCCACCTCCTCGGCGGGGTCCTTGGAGAGGTCATAGAGCTTAAAGCGCCCAAAGTCGCGGCTGTAGTGCAGCTTCCAGGGCCACTCCACGAGGGCGTTGCGCGCGCTGTGGGTGCTGTCGGCGAGCATCTCCATCACCACGGGGTGGTGCTCGGCGTCGCCCTGCGCGGCGAACTTGAGGAGCGAGGCGCCGCGCGGCTCTGGGGGCGAGGGCGCCACCCCGGCGAGCTCTAGGACGGTGGGGGTGACGTCGATGAGCGACACGGGCGTGCTCACCCTGCGCGGCGGCAGCCCCGGCCCCACGATCAGGAGCGGCACGCGCACCTGCTCGTTGTAGAGGCTCTGCCCGTGGTGCTTGCCGCCGTGCTCCCCAAAGCCCTCGCCGTGGTCGCTGTGGAGGATGATGTAGGTGCTCTTGGCGAGGGGCGAGAGCTCAAAGCTCCTAAAGAAGCGCTCGAGCTGCGCGTCGGTGTAGCGGATCTCGGCGTCGTAGAGGTCCACGTCGCGCTTGCCGAAATTGTACTCAGCGTGCTCGCGGTAGATGGCGTGGGGGTCAAAGTAGTGGAGCCACAAGAAGAACGGCTGCTCGCTCCCCGAGAGCGCCCACTGGTCCGACCAGCGAATCGCCTCGTCGGTGACCATGTGCCCCGTCTTGTGGTAGGCGGGCTTCTGCTGCTCGCCCTCGTACTGCGCGCGGAGGCGGTCGAGGATCGAGAAGTTCCACTCGCGGAAGCCCTGGTGGAGGCCATAGCTCGGGTTAAAGTAGTTGTGCGACGGCACGCCCACGGTGTGGTAGCCGGCGGCGGTGAGGCGCTCGGCGAGGGTGACGTTGTCGGCGTAGACCTTGGCCCAGTCGGCGGCGGAGCGCGACAGCTCTGAGCAGTAACGCCCGGTGAAGACGGCGGGCATGGAGATGCGCGTCTGCGCGCCCGTGGCGAACGTCCACTCGAAATTGAGCCCCCGCAGCGACAGCTCGTCGAGGAAGGGCGACGTCTTGCGCTGGTAGCCGAGGAAGTGCAGGTGGTCGGCGCGCAGCGTGTCGATGGAGATGAGGATGATGTTGGGGCGCGCGGGGCGCGCGGGCGCGCTCGCGCTCAGGGCGACCGCCGCCCGCCCCGGGCGCGCGCTGGGGGGGGCTTGCAGGGCGGGCGGCGGGAGCGCGTCGCCCTCGTGGCAGTCCTCGTCCACCCCGTTGAGCGGCACGTCCTTGGCGCCTGGGTAGATGCGCGGGTTGGAGTCGTCGCAGTCCGCGCCGCCGAGCTTGCCCGCCACGCCGTCGCCGTCGCGGTCAAAGAGCGGGCGGAGCGCCTCGAGGAGGGCGCTGCTCATGAGCGTGTGGTCGAGGAGGGAGCGCTTGACCACCTCGCTGCGATTCATCTCGTCGCTGAGGTCGATCAGCCCCGCCCCTGACACGACGGTGAGCGCCACGGCAGCGCGCAGGAGCAGGGCGTCGAGCGCGGCGCGACTCGGCAGGAGCAGGCTCAGCGCCACGGCGAGCGCGCCCACAGCGGGGGCGACGAGGAGCCCCGCCACCGGCCACGACAGCAGCGTGTCGAGCACCCCGCTGGGGAGCAGCAGCGCGGCCACCGCCAGCGGCGCGCACATGATGAGGAGCGCGTAGCCGAGGATGGCGGGGCGCCCCGAGGCGAGGTCGAGGCGCACGAGCAGCGCGCGCGCCACGTGCCACAGGTACGCTGCCAGCGTGCCGCAGGGCACGAGCCAGAAGTAGGCGCCGAGGGCGCGGTTGGTGGTGTTGTCGGCGGCGAAGCGCGACACGGCGAGGGTGAGCAGGATGGCGAACGCCCCCACCCCCACCGGCAGCGCCGCCCAGGCGGCGCGCTGGACGGCGGGCGCCTCCGCCGCCCCGCGCTCGCCCCACGCCTTGAGGCGCAGCGCGAGGTCGAGGGTGAGGCCGAGGCCGCAGAGCAGGAGCGCCAGCGGCG
>VGTA01000271.1 GCA_016874875.1 Deltaproteobacteria bacterium
CCCCGGCAACACCCCATGCCGCGCCTGCCCCGGGAACAGGTGATGATTCGCGTGCCACCCATCCCCAAACGTCAGCAGCGCCAACCAGCGCCCGTTCACCGCCCGCGACGACGACAGCCCCGCATAAGGATTCTCCCCCCACACGTGCCCCGCGCTATCCACCGCGTCCCCCGCATTATACACCAACACCGACGCCAACCACCACCCCCACAGCCACCCCTCCCCCACCAGCCACGCGCTCAGCGCCCCCGTCCCCGCCCAGTGCAACAACGCCAGCGGCGTATACACCCACGGGCGGGACAGCGCGCCCAGCAGCGGATCGCGGAGCACATCGGGCGCGTGACGCACATGAGCCTGATTCGTCCACGGGCGCCAGAAGGCGTCAAACAGGGCGCGGAGGGGCCCGGCGAGCGCGTAGAGCGCGCAGAGGGGCCAGGCGCGCGTGCCGAGATACCAGCCGCAGTGCGCCCACCAGAGGCCGCCGTGGTGGGGGGAGTGGGGGTCCTGCGGGGTGTCTACGTGCTTGTGGTGGACGCGGTGGTTGCCCGCCCACTGCGCTGGCGTGCCGGCGGGGAGGCCGATGAGCACGCAGAGCGCGATGAACCAGCGCCGCGCCTCAAAAGAGCGGTGCGCGAGATAGCGGTGGTAGCCGAGACTCGCGCCGAACAGCGCGCCCGTGAAGTAGCAGGCGATGAGCGCGAGGGCGCCGAGCAGCTGCGGTGAGGACATACGAGGACCTCCTGTTGGACTCTGGGCTCTGGGCGCGAGACCCCCGGCGCCGCCGCGCAGTAGAGCGGAGGGGCGGGGGTGGGGTCAACCCTGGGGGCGTGAGCCCTCAGTCGAGCTGCAGGTCCTTGAGCGCCGGCGCCGCCGGGTAGTAGAGCTCCACGCGCCCGCTCTCCGCGCGCGTCATCCCCGCCACCACCCCGCCCATCCACATCGCCCCCCCGTCGCGCATCCCCACCGCCCCCACGCCCACGCGCGGCTCGCTCAGCGGGCACGTGCGCGCCACCGCCACCGTCAGCGTGTCCACCCCGCCCTGGTTGGCCACGAACGCCCGCAGCGACGTCACCGCCGCCAGCGCGTTCCCCGCCGCGTCCTGCCCCCCCGCCAGCAGCAGCGTGTCGTCGCGCAGGCGCACCCCGCTGGCGAACGCGCGCGGCTCAGGCAGCGCGCCGAGCGACACGCTCGTGGGCACCTCGCGCACCTCCCCGGCGGCGTTGGTGCTGCGCTCCGTGGTGAACGCCTCGATCGGCGCCAGCAGCCCCGCGGGCGCCGCGACCGTCCCCGCTGAGAAGCCGCCCGCCACCACCACCGTGCTCTTCTTGGTGGAGGTGGGCAGCGCCACGTGCCCCCAGCGCGGATTCTGCAGACTCCAGCCCCCCACAAAGCACCCCTCCCCCGGTGGCGGCGTGCAGCCGCCCCCGCTCACCGAGAACATCTCCACCGCCGCCGTGGGCCCCGCCTCGGTGAAGCCGCCCAGCACCACCGCCTGCTCGTTGGTGCGGTCGAGCGTGCTCATGGCGTGGAAGGCGCGCGCCGCGGCCATGTCGCCCTGCGCGCGGAAGCCGCCGAGGGCGTTGGCGTCCGTGGGGTAGAAGCGCGCCGCGCTCTTGAGCGGGGCGCGCTGCGCGTCGAGCCCCCCCGCCACCAGGACCGTCCCGTCCTTGAGCAGCGCCGCCGTGTGGTGCGAGCGCGGCGTGGCCAGCCCCACCCCGGCGGCGACCACCGTCACCGCCCCGCCCCCGTCCACGCTGATCAGCTCCGCGCTCCCCGTGGGCACCGGCGCGCCGTCGGCGCCCACGCTCGCCACGCCGCCCGCCACCAAGACGCGCCCGTCGGGGAGCTGCGTGGCGGTGTGGTAGGCGCGCGCCGTGCCCAGCGTGACCCCCGTGGGGAACACGAGCCCGTAGGCGTGGTCGTAGAGGTAGAGCGCGCTCGACACCGACCGCAGCCGCCCCGCCTCGTCGAGCGTCCCCCCCCCGATCACCAGCACCCGCCCCGGCGACACCTCCACCGCCGCCGCCCCCGCCGCCCCGCGCGGGATGTCGAGCGTCCCCTCGTTGCCCAGCGCCCGATTCGTGGGCGGCGTCACCGACGGCATCAGCCCCGTGCAGTGCTCGCGCCCCACGAACATGTGCTGGATGAACGCCTGGCGGTCCTTCACCTCAAACACCCCCGACACCCCAAAGAAGGGGAACGGCGCCCCCGCCCCGCTCTGCGCCACCACCCGCCACTTCCCGAGGCGCATGGGACTCGACAGCCCCCCCGAGCGGGTGCTGAGGTCGAGCGTGGTGGACTCGTAGAGCATCCCCTCCGGCTCCCCGCGCTCGTTCTCCACGTAGTAGGGCGTCAGCACCACCTCCCCCTGCGCGGGGAGCGCGATGGGCGCGTTGGGGTTGGCGGTGTCGCTCAGCATGTTGAGCTGCAGACGAATCTGAGACACCACCCCCGACTCATCACACCCCGCGAGCGCGGCGCCCCCCAGGAGCGCCCCCGCCACACCCCTCACCACACCCCTCACACAACGCTGAAGCTGCGACATCACCACGCCACCTCCGACGTAAAGGTCTTATACTCAGACTGGTTACCGTACATGATATAGCCCGCCGTCCCCACCGCCCCCAGCACCACCGCCCCCACCCCCGTCCACAGCCACGGCGACGTGTACCACGCCCCCGCCGGCGCCTGCCCCTCGTCGCGGGGCGTCGGTGACGGCAGGAGGGAGGGGTTGGAGGGGGGGGGCGGGTTGTTCAGGTCAAAGGCGCCCTCCCCGCCCACCTTCGGCGGCGGCCCCGCCGCCAGCGCCCCGGCGGGTACCCCGGCGGGCGCCCCTGCCGACGCCCCTGCCGACGCCCCTGCCGGCACCCCGGCGGGCGCCCCCGCCCTCGCCGGCTCCACCGCCGCCCGCGCCTTCGCCGCCGCCAGCGCCTGCGTGAGCGGCGCGTGCGCGTCGCCCACCACGCGCTCCTCGGGGTAGGCGGGCGCCAGCTTCTCGAGGTCCATCACCGCCTTCATCGCCGCGATCTTCACCCCCGACAGGTTGGGGCGGAAGCGCTCGGGATTCACCGCAAAAATGCGTTGCTGATTCAGCACATAGAGATACGCGAACAGCGTCATCTCGCGCTCCGTGGTCACGAGGTGACTCAGCAGCACCGCCTGCACCTCCTGCTCGTTGCCGATCTCCTCGAGCACCCCGCGGAGCTCCTGCGCGAACTCCCCGCGCGCTAGCGGGTCGCTCAGGCGGCGGAGCTGCTCCACCGACACCGGCTCCGCCCGCTCGATGATGGGCGTCAGCGCCAGCGTGTAGCGCATCTCGTGCAGGAACCCCGCCTTCACCGCCAAGACCCCGCCGCCCTTCCCCGCGCCCTCCTTCTCCACCTGAATATAGTGCGCGCGCGGCAGCAGGTCCTTCACCTCACAGGGCGACGTGCAGCGCTCCACCCCGTCCACCCGCACCGCTGCCCCCGGCGGCTCTGTGGTGATCGAGAGGCCGCCCATCTTCTTCTTGGCCAGCCCCTTGCGCTCCTTCTCCACGCCCTTCTTGATCGCCTCCGTGATGTCGTCGCTCCACTCAAAATCCTCCGGCAGCACCGCCGCGAGGTCGCGGAACACGTCCTTGGCGTCCCCGTCATACTCAAGCGCGAGGTTGACCGCCGCCAGATACGTGAGCGCCTGATAGAGCGACTTGATGCTCCCCAGCGACGCGATCGCCGCCTTGTAGAGGTTGATGCTCGTCACCAGCGTCTCGCGCGACTCCTCGAGCTTGCCCGCCCGGAACGCCTCGATGGCGGAGTGCTTATACGACTCCGCCTGCGCCACGCGCGGGTCCTCGGACGTCTTGGGCTTTGGCTTCTTGCCGTCCTCCACCATAAAGCGCTTGTTCTTGGAGACGTACTCCTTGATTGAGGACAGCACCGACCTAGACAGCTGCTGCCCGAGCGTGCTGCCGTCGTGCGTCGTGGGCGCGAGCCACAGGCGCGGCGGCGGCAGCTCGGCGCGCGCCGGGGAGAGGAGGGCGGCGCTGAGCGCGGCGCTGAGCGCGGCGCTGAGCGCGGGGAGGGCGAGGGCGAATCCAAAAAAGATTCGCCGCGGGGATCCGACGGGGGACATCTGCGGTGTTCCTTCGTGCTACTCTAAATAACGGGACGCGCCGCGCGCGACGCCTGAACGCGGCGCGGACTCTAAGACTTTTTCGCTTGAGATTAAAGACAAAACGCAGACGAAACGCGCGCGCGGGGCGCCGCAGAGGTGAGGAGAGGGCGATGCCGCTCAGGGACATACTCGGTCAACCGCAGGTGACGGGCGCCCTCCGGCGGGCGCTCACGCAGGGCAGACTCCACCACGCCCTCCTCCTCCACGGCCCCGACGGCGTGGGCAAGCGGGCGTGCGCGATGGCTTTCGCGCAGCTCCTCCTCTGCACGCGCCCCACCCCCCTGCCCCTCAGCGCCGAGGAGGGCGGCGGCGAGCTGCTCGACGCCTGCGGGACCTGCGGCGCCTGCGGGCGCGTGGCGCGCGCCTTTGACCCCGCGCTCCGCGCCCTCCACCCCGACCTGCACATCGTCGAGCGCGGCCTCAACGACAGCGGGCAGCTCCGCAAGAAGATCGTGGTGGAGCAGATGCGCGAGATGCAGACGGCGGTGCGCTACGTGGCCTACGAGGGCGGGCGGCGCGTGATCTACATCGAGGACGTGGACCTCATGGAGGACTCCGCCGCCAACGCCTTCCTCAAGACCCTCGAGGAGCCCGCCGAGGGGGTCCACTTCCTGCTCACCACGCGCAACCTCGCCGGCGTGCTCGAGACGGTGGTGTCGCGCTGCCAGGCCGTCCGCTTCGCCCCCCTCCCCACCCACGTCGTCGCCGCCCTCGCCCGCCGGCACCCCAAGGGCGCCGCGCTGAGCGACGAGGCGGCGCAGACCCTCGCGCGCCTAAGCGGCGGCTCCATCGGCCTCGCGCTCCACTGGCTCGAGGCCGACCTCGCGCCCGCGGACGGCGCGCAGAGCTGGGAGCGCGCCCTCAGCGCCTTCGTGCTCTCGCAGGTGCGCGCCCTCGACGGCGGGACGGCTACGGGCTCGAGTCCGCAGGCGCTCCTGCGCGCCTGGGAGGCACTCAAGCCCTACGCCAGCCCCAAGGACGACGCCGAGCTCCGCCGCCTCCTGTACCTGCTCTCGGCCTGGTACCGAGACGTTATGGTCCTGATGCACGACCCCGACGCGCCCGGCGCCCTGCTCACCTACCCGGCGCTGCGCGCCGAGGCGGGGGCGCGCGCCCTGCAGCTCACTTTCGCGCAGGTCCGCTGGCGCCTCCAGGCGCTTCAGGACGCCGAGCGCGACCTCTTTGAGCGCGTGGGCGGCAACCGCGCCCTCACCCTCGACGCCCTCGCCCTCTACCTCGCCGGCCTCGACGCCGCCGTGGGCGCGCCCCTCTACCCGGCGGCGCAGGCGGCGCAGGGGGCGCTGTGAAGGGGGGGGCGCCGTGAAA
>VGTA01000272.1 GCA_016874875.1 Deltaproteobacteria bacterium
TGGAGGGGGGCCTCGATCTGCACGCCCCGCCGCTTGAGCGCCGCCAGCTCCGCCCCGGGGAGGCCCACGAACTCACGCCGCAGCTTCATGCGCGACTCGTAGAGCGTGTAGCCGAGCGACGGCACCACGTGGTCGGCGTCAAAGGCGCGCACGCTGGCGTTCTTGCGGTAGGCGAGGGGGGTGGGCGCCGCGGAGGCGGGGGTGTGGCGCAGCGGCTCGAGGCGCGGCAGGCGGAGGGCGCCGCGCGCGCCCTCAAAGCGCGCGCTGGCCCGAATCCACTCCTCGGCGGGGCGCAGGAGGGGCTCCGGCAGATAGTACACCGCCTCGCGCTCGATCCCCAGCATCTTGCGGAGCGCGTGGTGGCGCATCAGGCACCGCGAGTGGTCGCCGTGGGCGTGCGTGAGGAAGACGTGGTCCATGGGGACCGCGCTGAGGGGGCACTCGCCCATGTCAAAGCACACGCTCAGCTCCGGCGCCACCAGCCAGGTGGCGAGCCCCGAGATCGAGAAGCCCTCCAGCGACAGCTGCGCCGCCTTGAGCTGCACGCCGCTGAGGGCGTTGTGGGGGGCGCTGTGGGGGGCGCTGTGGGGGGCGCTGTGGGGGGTCATCATCATTACCTCTCCTCCTCATCTCTCATCGCCCCGCCCGGCGCGGGCGGGCGAGGCGGCGGGAGTGTGTAGCACTTTCGGGGAGCACTTTCGAGCTTGGAGCGCCGAGCTTGGCCCGCGCCCCGAGTCTAGGCGATGAAACTTTTGACGCGCTTTTTTGACGCGCGTTGTTGACACCCTCCAGGGTGTGCTTAGCCTACTCCGCGTCCGACGGACAGCACGCACATCAACCCCTTTCAGACCACCCCGCGCCGAGCATGGCGCCGCGCTCCGCGTCTAGCGCAGCGCGCGGTGGCAGGAGATCCAAGATGAAGGTTAGACCTCTCTACGACCGCATCGTCATCAAGCGCCTCGAGGCCGAGACCACCACCCGCGCCGGCATCATCATCCCCGGGAACGCTCAGGAGAAGCCCTCGCAGGGCGAGGTGATCGCGGTGGGGAACGGCAAGCTCAGCGCCAACGGCGAGCTGCGCCCTCTCCAGGTGAAGGTCGGCGACAAGGTGCTTTTCGGCAAGTACTCGGGCAACGAGATCAAGCTCGACGGCGAGGAGCTCATCATCATGCGCGAAGAGGACCTCCTCGCGATCGTCGAAGGCTGAAGCCCCAGAGCCTCACGTCAGTCAAGCTGAGTTACAGGACCCTCTGAAAAGGACACATCACTATGAGCGCCAAAGACATCATTTTTGCTGAGCAGGCCCGCGCCTCCATGCTGCGCGGCGTCAACGCCCTCGCCGACGCCGTCAAGGTCACCCTCGGGCCCAAGGGCCGCAACGTGGTCATCGCCAAGAGCTTTGGCTCCCCCGTCGTCACCAAGGACGGCGTGAGCGTGGCCAAGGAGATCGAGCTCGAGGACAAGCTCGAGAACATGGGCGCCGCCATGGTCAAGGAGGTCGCCTCCAAGACCAACGACATCGCCGGCGACGGCACCACCACCGCCACCGTGCTCGCGCAGGCCATCTACCGCGAGGGCGTCAAGCTCGTCTCCGCGGGCAACAACCCCATGGACATCAAGCGCGGCATCGACCTCGCGGTGAGCAAGATCGAGGAGGCGCTCAACGGCCTCTCCAAGCCCACGCAGAGCTCCAAGGACATCGCGCAGGTGGGCACCATCTCCGCCAACGGCGATGTCGGCATCGGCCAGATCCTCGCCGACGCCATGGACAAGGTGGGCCAGGACGGCGTGATCACGGTGGAGGAGGCCAAGGGCCTCGAGACCACCCTCGACACCGTGGAGGGCATGCAGTTCGACCGCGGCTACCTCAGCCCCTACTTCGTCACCGACACCGAGAAGATGGTGTGCGAGGCCGAGAACCCCTACATCCTCATCAGCGAGAAGAAGATCTCCAACATGAAGGAGCTCCTCCCGATTCTCGAGCGCGTGGCGCAGTCGGGCCGCTTCCTCGTGATCATCGCTGAGGACGTGGACGGCGAGGCGCTCGCCACCCTCGTGGTCAACCGCATCCGCGGCAGCCTCAAGGTGGCGGCGGTGAAGGCGCCGGGCTTCGGCGACCGCCGCAAGGCCATGCTCCAGGACATCGCCGTCCTCACCGGCGGGCAGGTGATCTCCGATGACCTCGGCCTCAAGCTCGAGACCTCGTCCATCGAGGTGCTCGGCACCGCCAAGAAGGTGAAGATCGACAAGGACAACACCACCATCGTGGACGGCGCCGGCGACGAGGGCGAGATCAGCGGCCGCGTGAACCAGATCCGCGCGCAGATCGAGGCCACCACCTCCGACTACGACCGCGAGAAGCTCCAAGAGCGCCTCGCCAAGCTGAACGGCGGCGTGGCGGTGATCAAGGTGGGCGCCGCCACCGAGACGGAGATGAAGGAGCGTCGCGCGCGCGTGGAGGACGCGCTCCACGCCACCCGCGCGGCGGTGGAGGAGGGCATCGTCCCCGGCGGCGGCGTGACGCTGATCCGCGCGGCGCAGGCGCTCACTGGGCTCAACGTGACGGGCGAGATGCTCATGGGCGTCAACATCATCCGCCGCGCCGTGGAGGAGCCCCTCCGCCAGATCGCCAAGAACGCGGGCGTGGACGGCTCGATCGTGGTGCAGAAGGTCAAGGAGAACTCGGGCAACTTCGGCTTCAACGCCGCCACGGGCGAGTACGGCGACCTCATCGAGGCGGGCGTGATCGACCCCACCAAGGTGGTCCGCTACGCCCTCCGCCACGCCGCGTCCGTGAGCTCCCTCATGCTCACCACCGAGGCGATGATCGCCGACAAGCCGGAGCCCAAGAGCGCGGCGGGCGCGGGCGGCGGCATGGGCGGCGGCATGGGCGGCGGCATGGGCGGCATGGATTTCTGAGGTCGCGCAGGGCGCCGAGCCCCCTGAGCCCGCGCGGCGCGGGCGGGGCGCGCGGCGGGCGCGGGCGCGGCAGCTTTGGCGTGGAGCGCGGCGCGGTGATGGGGTAGGCTAGGGCGTCAGGACCGCCCTCCCCTCGCCCCGCCGGAGCCCGAATGTCCCCACGCTGGCCGCTCCGCGCCGCCCTCGCCCTCGCCTGCGCCCTGTGCGCCGCCGGGGGCGCCGCCGCGCACCCCTTCCACCTCCAGCGCGCGCAGCTCGCCGCGCAGGACCCCTTCCGCCAGCTCGACGAGCTGCTCCCCACGCCGAGCGACGCGCGCACCGCCGCCGGTGTGCCGGGGCCCGCCTATTGGCAGCAGCGCGTGGACTACGACATCGACGTGCGCCTCGACGACGCGCGCCGGCGGGTAGAGGGGGTGGCGCGGATCCGCTACCACAACCGCTCCCCGCACCCGCTCCCCTACCTGTGGCTGCAGCTCGACCAGCGCCGCTTCGCCCACGACTCGCTCTACGTGCGCAGCAAGACGCTCAAGGGCGTGGGCGACCTCTCCTACGAGGACCTGCGCGAGCGCCTCGCCCTCGAGCCCACCCCCGAGGAGCGCGCCGGCGCCCCCGCGCGCCTCGGGCATCAGGTGGCGTGGGTGCGCGACGCGGCGGGCGCGCCCCTCCCCTTCACGGTGGTGGACGCCATGATGCGCGTGGACCTCCCGGCCCCCGTGCCCCCCGGCGGCGAGGTGCGCCTCGCGGTGGCGTGGGGCTATGACGTGCTCAAGGTGGAGGAGGTGTGGTCGCGCGGCGGCTACGAGGAGCTCAAGGCGGAGGAGGGCAAGCCCGCCCGCCGCGTCTATGAGCTCGCGCAGTGGTTCCCTCGCCTCGCTGCCTACACCGACTACGCCGGCTGGCAGAACAAGGCCTTCTTGGGCAACGGCGAGTTCACCCTCGAGTTCGGCGACTACCTCGTGCGCGTCACGGCGCCGAACACCTTCACCGTGGCGGCCACGGGGGAGCTGCAGAATCCAGATGAGGTCCTCTCGCCCTCGCAGCGCGCCCGCCTCGCCGAGGCCAAGGCGGCGCCGCGCCCGCTCTTTGTGATCACCCCTGAGGAGGCCGCCGCCAACGAGCTCGTCGCCGCCGAGGGCGAAAAGACGTGGGTGTTCCGCGCGGAGGACGTGCGCGATTTCGCCTTCGCCGCCTCCCCCACCTTCATCTGGGACGCCTGGGGCTACCCCGCCGAGGGGCGCACGGTGATGGCGATGAGCCTCTACCCCCGCGAGGCGGAGCCCCTGTGGAGTCGCTACTCCACCCACGCCATCGTCCACACCCTCGAGGTCTACGGGCGCCTCGCCTTCCCCTACCCCTACCCGGTGGCGATCTCGGTGAACGGGCCGGTGGGCGGGATGGAGTACCCCATGATCTGCTTTAACGGCCCGCGCCCCGAGCCCGACGGCACCTACACCGAGGGCACCAAGTACGGGCTCATCTCGGTGGTGATCCACGAGGTGGGGCACTTCTTCTTCCCCATGATCGTCAACAGCGACGAGCGGCAGTGGACCTGGATGGACGAGGGGCTCAACTCGTTCCTGCAGGTGCAGGCGGAGCGCGCGTGGGAGCCCGACTACCCGATGTGGCGCGGGGAGCCGCAGAAGATCGTGGGCTACATGTCGTCGCCCGCCAGCGAGCAGGTGCCCATCATGACGCAGTCGGACTCGATCCTGCGCTTCGGCGAGAACGCCTACGGCAAGCCCGCCACCGCCCTCAGCGTGCTCCGCGAGAGCGTGATGGGGCCCGCGCTCTTTGACGACGCATTTCGCGCCTACGCCCGCGCCTGGCGCTTTAAGCGCCCCACGCCGAGCGATTTCTTCCGCGCGATGGAGAGCGTCTCGGGGGTGGACCTCGACTGGTTCTGGCGCGGCTGGTTCTACAGCACGCTGCCCGTGGACGTGGCGGTGCGCCGGGTGACCCGCCAGCGCCTGAGCGACAAGGACCCCGAGGTGGACAAGCGCCACAAGCGCGACGCGCGCGCCGCGGCGCCCAAGACGCTGATGCGCCAGCGCGACGAGGGGCGCGAGACGCGCGTGGACCGCTTCCCCGAGCTGCGCGATTTCTACAACGACCACGACCCCCTCGCGGTGACGCCCAAGGAGCGCCGCGAGTTCGAGGAGGCGCTCAAGAAGCGCGCGCCGTGGCAGCAGGAGATTCACGCGCGGGGGGGCGTGTACTACGAGGTGGAGCTCGAGAACGTGGGGGGGCTCGTGACCCACGTGCCGCTCCTCTTGACCTTTGACGACGATTCCACAGAGCTGCGCGCGATTCCGCCCGAGGTGTGGCGCAAGCACCCCGAGCGTGTCAAGCTCCTCCTGCGCCTCCCCCGCCCCCTGCGCGCCGTGGAGGTGGACCCCTACCTCGAGACCGCCGACGTCGACCGCGCCAACAACCGCTTCCCCCAGCGCATTGACGACGACTCGTTCGCGGTGGGCTCCTGGCGCGACCACCCACGCGAGAATCCGATGCGCGAGGCGCGCGAGGAGGCCGCCCGCGCCGCCCCCGCCGAGGCGCCGCCCCC
>VGTA01000273.1 GCA_016874875.1 Deltaproteobacteria bacterium
CCGACTGGGCCTCGGCGAGGGCGGTGAGGCGGGCGGGGGGGGGCAGGCGGTGGGCGGAGTCGCTAGCGAGGGCGCTGAGCTCGCCGCGCAGGCGGCGGGCCTCCTCGTGGGCGCTGGTGAGCAGGGCGCGCAGGCGGTCGGGGAGGGCGCGGTCGGGGGGGGCGGGGGGAGTCTGCATGAGGCATCCTGTGCGATGGGTGCTTGAGGATCACGCGGGCGTGGAGAGGGGGCGACAGATGACCAAGTAAGCGACTATATAGCCATCATAGTCATAGCCGCGCCCATAGCAAAGCGCGACGCGCTCCCCCTCACTCCCCGCGAGTCTCCCATGCCTGCCGCTCTCCCGCCCGACCTCGTCCTGCGCGATATGCGCCCCGACGACCTCGTCGCCGTCCACGCCCTCAACCAAGACAACGTGCCCGCCGTGGGCGAGGAGTCGCTCAGCGCCTTGCGCGCCCTCTACGCGGAGAGCGCGGTGGCGCTGGTGGCGGAGCGGGGGGGGCGCCTCGTGGCGTTCTGCCTCGCCCTCGCCCCGGGGGCGCGCTACGAGAGCCCCAACTACCTCTATTTCGCCAACCGGCGCCACGATTTCCTCTACATCGACCGGGTGGCGGTGCGCGCGGGGGAGCGCGGGCGCGGGGTGGGCGCGGCGCTCTACCGGGCGGTGGCGGGGCGGGCGAGCGCGCCGTGGCTCACCCTCGAGGTCAACCTCGAGCCGCTCAACGAGGGGTCGCTGCGCTTCCACGCGCGCGAGGGGTTCGTGGAGGTGGCGCGGGAGGAGACGCGCCCGGGGAAGCCGGTGTGCTTGATGGTGAAGGCGCTCGGGGAGGCGGGGGGGGCGGGGGCGGGCGCGAGTGTGCTAGCGTGGGCGTCGCCGGGCGCCCGCTCCGCGCCCCCTCCCCCTCGCGAAAAGGACACCCCGCCGTGAGCCACCCCGCGCCCCTCTCCCCCTCGCTGCTGTTCATCTACTTTATGATGGGCCTCCTCCTCGGCGCCCTCGGCTGCATGGCGCTGCTCACCCTCGCGCGCCCCGCGCTCCCCCTAGACGCCGCCTGGGTGCGGTGGCTGGTCCTCGCCCCCCTCCCCGCCGGCGCGCTCCTCGGCTGGAGGACCGCGCGCCTCGGGGGGCGGCGGCGGCTGGGGCTCGGCGGGGCGCTGCGCGCCGCCCTCGGCCTCGGCGGCGCCTGAGGGCGGCGGCGCGGTGCGCTCCCCACGGGCGCTGGCCCCCCCCAGCGCGCCACGCCCCGCGCGCGCCCTGCCCCCGCTGCGCCCTCTCGCGCGCGCCTTTCGCCTCTCGGCGCGCGCCCTGCTCGGGCTGGGCGCCGGCCTCCTCGCCGCGCTCCTCGCCGGGCAGCTCGCGCAGCTCCGCGGCGCCCTCGCGCTCAGCGACCTGCTGCGCCCCGACACGCGCGCCGACGCCCTCGGCGCCCTCGGCGCCGGGCTCGCCGCCCTCGGGGAGGCGGCGCTGCCGCTCTCGTGCCTGCTCGCCACCGGCCTCGCCTACGCGCGCCTGCGCGCCGAGGGCGCCGCGCGCGCCTGGGCCGCCCTCGGGCTCCCCCCCGCGCTCCTCCTCGCCCCCGCGCTCCTCCTCGGGCTCCCCTGCGCCGCGCTGAGCCTCCACCTCGCGCGCGACGTCACGCCGCGCGCCCTCCGCGACCTCTCGCCGCGCCTCGCGCGCCTCGCCGCCGCCCGCCTCGCGCGCCCGGGGCCGGCGCTCCCCCTCGCCGACGGGGGCGTGGTGCGCGTGGTGGCGGGGGCGGCGGGGGTGGAGGCGTGGGCGGCGTGGCCGGCGGCGGGGGTGTGGGCGCGCGGTCGCCTCGCGCCCGCCGCGCCCGCCACGCCCGCCGCGCCTGCCGCGCCCGCCCTCGCCCTCGTGGACGTGGAGCTGCGCGCCGAGGGCGCCGCTCAGGGCCCCCCCGCCCTCGCCGCCCGCCTCGGCGGGCTCACGCTGCGCCTCGCGCCGCCGCCGCCGCTCAAGAGTCTCGGCCCACCCAACGCCACCCTCACCCACGCCCTCGACCCCCGCGACCCCCACCAGGCCTTCACCGCCCACAAGCGCCGCAGCCTCCCGCTGAGCGCGCCGCTCTGGGCGCTCCTCGGGGCGCTCCTCGGGCTGCGCGCCCCCGCCCCGCTCGCCCTCGCCCTCGGCGCGCTCGCCGTGGGCGGCAGCTACGCCCTCCTCCGGGCCCTTGAGCTGCGCGCGCGCTTTGAGGGGGGCGACCCCGCCTGGGCGGCGTGGGCGCCGGTGGGCCTGCTCACCCTCGCCCTCGCCCTCGCCCTCGCCCTCTCCGCCCCGCGCGCCGCCCGCCTCAGCGCGCCTCGAGCACCAGGAGCGCAAAGAAGATGAGCAGCGTCATGAGCACGCTCCACACGTTGGCCGCCCCGAGGTGGCGCATCACGTCCTCGGCGCGCTCGCGGGGGCGGGCGCCGAAGTGGAGCGTGATGGCGGCGATGGCGAGCCCCGACAGCGACGTCTTGAGCAGCGCCATCCCCGTCCCCCGCGGCGCCCCGCCCTCCACCTCTAGCCCGCCCACGAACGCGCCCCACCACGCGCTGAGGTCACACAGCTCGTTGGTCCACAGCGACGTCAGGAGCGCCCCGAGCGAGGCCGTGAGGAACGAGAGCGCCGAGAGCAGCGCGCAGCCCACGCTGAACGTGACCGCCAGGAGGACGCCAAAGAAGGCGCGCGGCGACACGCCGAACGCCGCGAGCGCCTCCCACTCGCCGCGCACGGGGTCGCGCATGCCGCTCAGGTAGGCGGCGGCGGCGGTCCCGCCGCGGGCGGCCACGCAGACGCAGGTGAAGGCGGGGATGAGCGCGCGGTAGAGCGCCACGCTGAAGCCCGAGAGCATCTCCTTGAAGAAGGTGGGGAGCAGGAAGCGGCTCACCCGCACCTCGTCGCCCCCCGCGCCCCCCGGCGCGCCCGCCACCCACACGGACCCCATGTCGGTGTTGAAGGTGAAGTAGGTGGCGATCACGCCCACCACGAAGGCGGCGAGCAGGTGGAAGGGCAGGCCGTGGAGCACCACGTGCCCAAAGAGCCGCCAGCCGTAGAGCGCCAGCCAGCGCAGGCGGCGGGGGGCGGCGAGGGGGGCGAGGGCGCGGCGGGCGTCGTGGGCGAGGCGGGCGGGCGCGTCGTGGAGCGCGGCGTCTCGGGCGCGCGCCACGTGCACGAGCGCCTCGGCGCGGGGGAGGGCGCGGCGGGCGCTCAGCGGGGCGCGCCGCAGCGCCTCGAGGTAGCGCGCCGGGGGCGCCGGGGGCGCGTCCTCCTCGATGCGCCGCTCCGACGAGATCAGCCACACGCGGTCGGCGATGGGGGCGAAGGAGGCGTAGTCGTGGGTGATGATGAGCGTCAGCTGGCTCTGGGCGCGGGCGTGCGCCTCGCGAATCAGGCGCACCACCGTGGCGCTCAGGTGGGTGTCGAGGGCGGAGGTGGGCTCGTCAAAGAGCATCACGCGCGGCTGGTAGGCGATCAGGCGCGCCACCGCCACGCGCTGGCGCTGGCCCCCCGAGAGCGCGCTCACCGGACTCTGCAGGACCCCCTCGAGCCCAAGGTCGCGCGCGAGCTCGGCGCGGCGGGCGAGCCACTCGCGGGGGGGGAGGGCGTGGGCGGAGTGGTCGTTGGCGAAGTCGAGATTCTGCTGCGCGCTGAGGTCCTCGAGCAGCCCGAGGCCCTGAAAGACCACGCCGAGCTCGCCGTCGAGGGCGCGGCGGGCGCGCGCGTCGAGGAGGGGCACGGGCGCGGCGTCGTCGAGGCTGAGACTCAGGCGCTCAGCGCGCGCGCGCACGCTCTCGGTGGAGGCGCTCACCCGCCCGAGGAGCAGCTGCATGAGCAGCGACTTGCCGCTCCCGCTCGCGCCCAAGAGCAGCACCACCTCGCCGCGCAGGGCGGTGAGGTCGGCGTCGCTGTAGAGCGCGGTGGCGTGCAGCTCGCCGGCGCCCTGAGCGCGCGAGAGCGACTCGATGGAGAGGCCGCGGGCCTCAAGGACCACGGGGGGGCGCGGGGCGCTCACGGGCGCCCCTCCTCGCCCATGGCCTCAAAGAGCGCCCCCCAGAGGCCGCGCCCCGACGCCGGCATCTCCCGGAACACGAACCCATCCCCCACCTGCGCGCCGCCCCCGGGCGTGAGGTGCACCACGGGACTCACCGCGCCGTGGAGCAGCTCCTCCACCACGCTCAAGAGGAGCGGGTTGGGGCCGGGGGCGGCGGCGTCGTGGTCAAAGAGCAGGGCGCGCGCCACCGCCCCCGCCGTCCCCTTGAGGCGCGCCGTGAGCCCCCCGAGGAGGTCGCGCCCCGCCGGGCCCCCTAGGAGCTCGAGCGCCCCGCGCTCCACCCCCGCCCACAGCTCCGCCCCGTAGCGCCCCTCGAGGTGCGCGAGGAGTCCCTCGTCCGCCGCCACCGCCCCCACCAGGCGCCGGAGGAGGCGCGAGAGCTGCGCGCGCTCCGCGCTCCGCGCCAGCAGCGCCCCCCCCTCGCTCCGGAGCAGCGCCTCCCGCGCGCGCAGATTCTGCTGCACCTGCTCAATGGCGCGGCTGATGGCCCGCTCGGCGCCGGCGTTGAGGCTGTCGTCCACCTTCTCGCCGGCGCGGCGCGCCGCCTCCCGGGCGCTCTTGATGGGGTGGCGCAGGCTCAAATCGCGGAGCACGCTCCGGGAGCGCAAGGCGTGCTCCAGCGCGCCCCTGAGCGCCTCGCCCACCAGCGGGCGGGCGTCCACGCCCTCGAGGGCGGCGGCGCGGAGGCGCTCAAACTCGGGGGCGGCGAGCGCCTCGTCGAGGAGCGCGCTCCAGGGAATCTGCCGGAGGACCTCCTCATCGAAGTGCGCCTGCAGCGCCCCCGTCACCACCTCATCGGCGCTCAGGCGCGCCCAGAGGTCAGCGGGGAGCTGGGCGCGGACGGCGCCGGCGAGGGCGCCGCGCAGGGCGCTGAGGGCGGCGCGCGCCTCCGCCACGGCGCCGCGGAGGGCGCTGAGGGCCTCTCGCCCGCGCGCAGAGCGGGCGAGGTCCTCCACGAGCAGCTCGAGGCTCGGCGGCGCCACGGTGAGCGTGAGCGCGGCGTCGGCGCGCAGGAGGGCGGGGGCGAGGTCGCGGTAGACGCCGAGCGTGAGGCGCAGCCCGCCCCCCTCGCGGCGCGCGGCGCCCTCCACGGTGCCCACGAGGGCGAGGCGCGGGGAGCGCAGGTGGACGGGCACGCCCCCCCCCCGCGGCGCGAGGGCGGCGGCGAGGCGGGCGAGCGTCTCCTCGGTGGCCGGGTCGCCAGGGGGAGCGTCGAGGCGCGCCTCGAGCGTCACGTCGAGGCGCCCCACGTCCGCCATGCGCGGCGCGAGGTGCGCGAGGCGCTCCCGCGCGGGCGCCAGCGCCGCCGCCGTCCCCCAGGCGCAGAGGCTCACGCAGGCCAGCCCGAGCGCCTTGCTCGGCCACCGGCGGCGCCACCAGAGGGCGACGCGCCATGAGAGCGCCGCGGCGGCGCGAGGGAGG
>VGTA01000274.1 GCA_016874875.1 Deltaproteobacteria bacterium
CCCCGTCAGCCCAAAGCGGCGCTGGCGGCCCTCGTACTCGGCGAGGGCGGCGTCGAGGTCGGCGGGGGTGAAGTCGGGCCAGGGCTTCTCCAAGAACACCAGCTCCGCGTAGCACGCCTCCACCGGCAAGAATCCCGACAGCCGCCGCTCCCCCGACGTGCGAATCACCAAGTCCACCTCCGGCGACTCCGCCGTGGAGAGCGCCCCCAACAGCGTCTCCTCGCCCACGTCGGCGGGCAGCAGCAGCCCACGGCGGGCGAGGTCCACGAGGCGGCGGGCGGCGCTCACGAGGTCGCGGCGGCCGTCGTAGGAGAGGGCGAGACTCAGGGTCATCTCGCGCCCCTGCGCCGTGCGGCGCTCGGCCTCCTCGAGCTGCGCGCGCACCCACGCGGGCAGCAGCGCGCGCTCGCCGATCCCCTTGAGCCGAATCCCGCGGGCGACCAGCTCGGGCAGCTCGGAGACTAAGAAGTCGTGCAGCAGGCCCATGAGGGCGCTCACCTCCTCGCCCGGGCGCCCCCAGTTGAGGCTGCTGAAGGCGAACAGCGTGAGGTGCGGCACCCCGCGGGCGCGGGCGTGGCGCACCACCTCGCGCGTCACCTCCACGCCGCGCGCGTGCCCCTCTCGGCGCGCGAGCCCCCGGGACTCCGCCCAGCGGCCGTTGCCGTCCATGATCAGCGCGAGGTGCAGAGGCCCGCTCGGCGGGCGGGGGAGGGCGATGGGGGGCGTGGGGCGCATGGAGTCTCCTCGATTCTTGATTTTGGGGCGCCGACACCCTCTCATAGGGCGCGTGAAGCGTGTGTGAAGAGATGATGAAACTCGCCGCGCCGTCGCCCCCTCGCCCCTCTGCACTGGAGAGCCCCCATGCGCGACCTCTTTAACCCCACCCCCGAGCACAAGGCCCTCCGCGACATGGCGCGCTCCTTTGTGGAGGCTGAGGTGGAGCCCCAGGCCCTCGAGCACGACCGCGCCGAGCGGTTCAACCAGCCCCTCTTCCGCCGCCTCGGCGACCTCGGGCTCCTCGGCGTCACCGTGGACGAGCGGTGGGGCGGCAGCGGCCTCGACGCCGTGGCGGCGGTCATCGCCCACGAGGAGCTCTCCGCCTCCGACCCCGGCCTCTGCCTCGCCTACCTCGCCCACAGCATGCTGTTCGCCAACAACCTCTCCCTCAACGGCAGCGACGCGCAGCGCGCCCGCTACCTCCCCGGCGCCTGCTCGGGCGCGCTCGTCGGCGGCATGTGCATGAGTGAGCCCGACGCCGGCACCGACGTCCTCGGCATGCGCACCTCGGCGCGCGTGGTGGACGGCGGCTATGTGCTCAACGGCGCTAAGATGTGGATCACCAACGGCGCCCTCGACGACCACACCCTCGGCGACGTCTTCTTGGTGTACGCCCGCGTGGAGGGCGACGCGCGCGCCGCCCTCAGCATGCTGATCGTGGAGAAGGGCGACGCCGGCTTCTCGCTCGGGCAGCGCATCAAGGACAAGCTCGGCATGCGCGCGAGCGGCACGGCGGAGCTGGTCTTTGAGGACTGCTTTGTGCCCGCTGAGCGCCTGGTGGGCGAGCGCGGCGCCGCCACCCTCCACATGATGCGCAACCTCGAGCTCGAGCGCCTCACCCTCGCCGCCATGAGCCTCGGCATCGCCCGCCGCTGCGTGGAGATCATGAACTCCTACGCCTCCGACCGCGCCGCCTTCGGTAAGCCCCTCCGCGACTACGGCCAGATTCAGGCCCACATCGCCGACTCCTACGCCGCCTACATGGCCGGGCGCAGCTACGTGTACAACGTGGCCGCCTCCCTCTCCCTCGACAGCGCCGGCAACCGCGTGGACTCCGACGGCGTCAAGCTCTACTGCGCGCGCATGGCCAAGGAGGTGGCGGACCGCGCCATACAGGTCCTGGGCGGCTACGGCTATGTGGGCGAGTACAACGTGGAGCGCCTGTGGCGCGACGCCCGCCTCCTCGAGATCGGCGGCGGCACCAACGAGGCGCACCAGAAGAACATGACCCGCGACCTCGCCAAGGTCCGCGCCCTCCGCTGAGGATGCCCGACCCGCTCGACCCCGTCGAGCCCGGCTGGCTCATCGTGGTGGACCCCGAGGGGCAGGGCGAGCGCCTCGACCACCTCGTCGCCCGGCGCGTCCCGCGCCTCTCGCGCGCCCGCGCCGCGCGCCTAGAGGTGGTGGACCTCGACCACCCCGCGCGCGCCCTCAAGAAGAGCCTCCGCGTCCGCGCCGGGCAGCGGCTGTGGGTGCGGCGCCCGCCCCCCGACGAGGACGCGGAGGGGCTCGCCCCCCCCGAGGTGCTCGAGGAGGGCGGCGGGCTGATTGTCCTCAACAAGCCCGCCGGGTGGGCGGCGCACCCCACCGCCAGCCGCTTTGAGGGCGCCCTCACCACCTGGCTCCGCCGCCGCGGCACCCCCGCGCACCCGGCCCACAGGCTCGACGTGGAGACCTCGGGGGTGCTGCTCTGCGCCAGCGACCTCGCCCTCGACCTCGAGGCCAAGGCCGCCTTCAAGGCCCACGCCGTGGAGAAGGCGTACCTCGCCGTGTGCGAGGGCGTCCCGCGCGACGCGGCGGGGGCGTGGCGCGCGCCTGGGGACCGCTGGGAGAGCCGCGCCCCCCTCGGCTTTGACGCCAAGAGCGCCGTGCGCCTTAAGGTGGGGCGGGTGGAGGTAGCGGCGGGGGGGTGGGAGGCGCACACCCGCTTTGAGCTCCTGGAGGTGCGCGCGGCGGCGGGGGCGGCGGGGCGCTGCCTCGTGCGCGCCGAGCCCCGCACGGGGCGCCAGCACCAGATCCGCGCCCACCTCGCCCTCGAGGGCTGCCCCCTCGTGGGCGACAAGCTCTACGGCCCCGATGAGCGCTACTTCCTCGACCACCTCAATGGCGCCCTCGCCCCCGAGGCGCTCGCCGCCCTCGGCCACCCCCGCCAGGCGCTCCACGCCGCTGAGCTCGCGCTCACCCTCGGGGGGCGCCGCAGGGCGTGGGGCGCCCCCCTCCCCGCCGACCTCGCCGCCCTGCTCGTCGCTCCCTGACGCCGCCCGCGCCTCAGCCCTCCTCGCGCTGCGCGTAGCGGAACCAGAGCCACCAGAGCCCATAGAGCGCCAGCAGCGCCGGCTCGAGCGGCACCGCCAGCTCGTGCGCCCGCTCGCGCACCTCCGCCGCCGCCTCCACGCGCGGCGGCTCGAGGCTGCGCTCGAACGAGGCGCGCCACACCCCCGCCGCCGGCGACGCCTCAAAGCGCGTCAGCCCCCCCCCGCGGCGAAAGCTCCACGGCGCGCCGCGCAGCTTGTCGTTGAGGCGTGCCACGTCCTCGCGGGACACCTCCTTGTAGGCCACCACGCGCCCCCCCTCGAGCGCCTCGGCGCCGAGCGCGCCGCCGCCGGCGTCGAGGGCGTCCCAGGAGAGCGCGCGGCGCGAGCCGCTCTTGGCGAGGCGCGTGGGCCACTCGGTGAGCATGATGAGCGTGAGCGCCGTGGGCGCCTCGCCGAGGTCGAGCAGCGCGTGGGGGGCTCGCGGGCGCGCCACCCAGTAGTGCGGCGCTGTGCTCGGGGCGCTGATCACCCACGTGGACGTCCAGGTCTCCTCGTGCAGGTCGTCGGGCCCCGGGTTAGGCTTCACCCACAGCGCCGCCACCGACAGCCCCTGCGCGTAGATGTCCTTGAGCGTGGTCATCGTGGGCGCCGACAGCGTGAGGCCCTTGGAGATGAGCCACTCGTGCAGCGCCGACTCCGTGGCGTAGATCCCCGTGTGCTTGGAGCGCCATACCCCCGGCTGCGGCGCCCGCGCCCGCGCCCCCCCGCGCCGCTCGCTAAGCGCCCGCGCCACCCAGAAGAAGGGGCGCAGCGACAGCCGCTGCTCATACACCACCCGCGCCCCCACCTGCGCGTTGAGCTCTCGCCAGATGGAGGTGGTGGTGTAGCCGATCTCTACGCCCTTGGGCACAGGCACTAGCGCCGCGAACGACGAGGGCGCCCCCCGCACCGCCGCCTGCGCCACCACCGTCTGACTCTCGCTCAGCGGGTCAAACACCACCAGCGCGCGCTCCCACAGCGGCGTGGCCTCCTCGCCGGGGGCGAGCGCGAGCAGGAACGCCCGCGCCGGGGCGGGCGCGAGCAGGGCGCACGAGAGCGCCAGCGACCCGGCGAGGCGCGCGCCGCCCGCGCCCCCCACCACCCCAACGACACGCCCTAACGGCAGCTGTGACCGCACCACGCCCTCCCTCTCTTTATGATCGATCCGCGAGGTGCTATGATAGACCATCAGGGCGCGCCGCGCACCTCTGCGCGCGCAACTATCCCCCCTACGCGCGAGCCCCCCGCCATGACCCCCCCCGCCCTCCCCCTCCTCCTCCGCGTCGCCCCGCACGTCGTCTCGCGCGTCGTGCAGGGCAAGGTGCTCGTGCTCGACCACGCGCGCGACGAGATTCAGCAGCTCAACGACGTCGGCTCCTACATCTGGGCGCTCCTCTCGGCGGCGCCCCGCACCCCCGGCGAGCTCGCTGAGGAGGTGACACGCGAGTTCGATGTCGCCCCCGCCGACGCCGCGCGCGACGTGGAGGTCTTTGTGGGCGAGCTGCTCGCCCGCGGCCTCGTGACCGCCGCCCCGCCCCCCTGAGCGCTCCCCCTGCGCGCTCCCCCTGCGCGCTCCCCCTGCGCGCTCCCGCCCCACACACCCCACGCCCCCTAGAGGCCCTCGATGCACCCAACATACACATCGCCCCCCCTCGCCCGAGGTGAGCGGCGCCGCCCAGAGGCGCCGCTCGCCACGCCGCTCGCCGCGCTCCTCGCCGTGCTCCTCGCCGCCTGCGACAGCGCCCCCACGCGCCCCGCGACCCTCTACGCCCTCCAGTTCCTCGCCCCCGACGAGGGCGCCACGCTCACCTGCGGCGATGACCTCGACCGCGCCACCCCGGACGTCATCGAGCGTGATGTCACGCTCACCGTCACGGCGCCCGTCGACGCGCGCCCAGAGCTCGTGGTGGAGTTGTCGGTCACCGCGGCGCGCGGCGCGGCGCCCTGGGCGGAGGCGCGGCGGGGCCTCGCCGACCTCGCCGAGGGCGAGCCGCTCACCTTTGAGGCGCTCCCCTTCCCCCCCGGCGACTACACCCTCTCGGCGCGCATCCTGAGGGGCGACGCGGTGCGGGCCGAGGACGCGCGCGCCCTCAGCGCCGCCGTGAACCCCGCCGACCCCCTCTGCGCTCGCCCTGAAGCGACCCTGACGTTCCTCAGCCCCGTGGACGGCGCCACCCTCGAAGCCTCCGATGACCTCAACGGCGACCTCAGCGATGGGCTGCAGCTCGACCTGCTCGTGCGCGTGGAGGGCGAGGTCCTCAACGGCCGCGTCGCCCTCGAGGTGGACGGCGCGGCGCGGGGCGAGGCGCGCGCGGAGGGCGGCGTGGCCACCTTTAGCGCCCTCACCCTCCCCGCCAGCGGTGAGGTGAACGCCCGCGCCCT
>VGTA01000275.1 GCA_016874875.1 Deltaproteobacteria bacterium
GGCTTTGGCGGCTTTGGCGGCTTTGGCGGCTTTAGCGGCTTTGGCGGCTCTGGCGGGCTTGGGGGGCTGGGTGAGGGCGGCGCACTGGGCGCGCCACTCGGACTCGGCGTAGCCCCAGAGGCCGCGGGCGGCGAGGGCGTCGATGAGGTGGGCGCGGGCGGCGAAGGGGCGGGGGGCGCCGCGCAGGGCGGCGCTCAGGGGCGGGGGGGCGCTGGCCCTCAGGTGGGCGGCGCGGGCGCGGGCGAGGGGGTTGCGCCACCGGAGCGGCTCGCCCTTGAGGGCGGCGCTCAGCTGGGCGCCGAGCAGGGCGTAGTAGCTGAGGGGGTCCTGGGCGGCGAGGGCGCGGAGCTCGCGCTGCGCGGCGCTTGTGTTGCCCTCTCGCGCGAGGCAGGCGGCGGTCCAGTAGCGCGCCTGGGGGCCCTCGAGCAGGTTGGGGCGCGCGCGCAGCTCAGACCACTCGCGGCGCGCGGCGGGGCAGTCGCCGGCGCGGTAGAGCGACCAGCCGAGGAACCAGCGGGCGCGCGCGGCGTCGCGGGGGCGCGCGGCGAGGTGCCGCCGGTGCGCCGCGGCGGCCTCGGCGTAGCGCCCCGCCTGGTGCAGCAGGCGCCCCTCTTGGTAGCGCGCCTCGTCGGCGCGCGCGGCGCGGGGCTCGAGGGTGATGAGGTCGCGGTTGGCGTCTAGCGCGCCGCTCCAGTCGCCCACGCGGGCGGCGCGGATGGCGCGGTAGAGGTGGATGTCGCTGAGGAGGTCGCGCGCGGCGGGGGCGCTGGGGGCGAGGCCGTCGGCGGCGAGGGTGAGCAGCGCGCCCTGCTCGTCGTAGCGCGTCCGCAGCCGCGACAGGGAGATGGCGGCCATGAGGGCGGCCTCGCGCTGGGCGGCGGTGGGCGGGGCGCCGCCGCGGGCGAGCGCGATCAGCTCGTCGAGGGCCACCTCGTAGGCGCGCGCCTTGAAGAGCGCGCGCCCCCGCGCGAGGCGGCGCTCCTCCGAGGGGCCGTCGGGGCCGAGGGCGGCGCGCAGCGCGGGGTGGTCGTGGGGGAGCGCGCGCCCCGCGGGGGTGTGCCCGTAGCGGAGCCAGAGGGCGAGGGCGGCGTCGGCGGCCGCCGCCGCGTCGCCGTCGCGCGCGGCGGCGCGCAGGGCGAGGGCGAGCGCCTCGGCGCGCGCGCGCTCGTTGGTGGCGCGGGCGCTGAGGTCGAGGGCGGCGCGCGCGCGCGCCGCGCCCCCCTCCGGGCGGAGCGCGTCCTCGGCGCTGAGGGCGCTGAGCGTCACCTGCTCGCGCAGGGCGCGCGGGGGCGTGAGCGCCAGCGCCGCCCACTCCGCCTCGAGGGCGCGCGCGGCGTCGAGGAGGGCGGCGGCGGCGGGCGCGGCGGCGGGCGCGGCGGCGGGCGCGGCGGTGGGCGCGGCGGCGGGCGCTGCGGGCGCGGCGGCGGCGAAGGCGGCGAGCGCCGCGCGCCAGCGCTCGTCGAGGGCGGCGAGGGGCGCCACGTCGGGGGCGGCGAGGGCGGGGGGGGCGGGGGGCGCGGCGTGGGCGGCGCGGGCGCCCGCGCCCTGCGGCCCGAGGGCGAGGGCGAGGGCGAGGGCGAGGGCGAGGGCGAGGGCGCGGGCGAGAGCGCGGGCGAGGGCGCGGGGGCCGCCCCTCACGGGCGCAGACTCTGCAGGGCGTAGCCCGTGTACTCCAGCGCCGCCGCCTTGAGGGCGCCGTCGCTCGGGTCGGCGATGATCAGCTGCCTGAGGCTGTCGGCGGTGAGGCGGGCGAGGGCGTGCTGCGTGTCGCGCTCGGCGTCAAAGTAGCGCTCCTCGATGGTCACGGCCTGCTGCCACGCCAGGCGCTCGAGCAGGCGCTCCACGCCCTCCACCTCCGCCGGCGGCGGCAGGGGGCGGCGCCCGCCGTCGCCGGTGCCCATCAGCAGCCGCGCGCGCTCCACGAGCGCGCCCCGGAGCGCCCCCACCGCCGCCGCCTCCGCCAGCGCCCGGCGCTGGTCGATCCGCCGGGCGCCCCGCGCGCTCCCCTTGGCGTAGAGGGCGCGCGCGTCCTGCGGGTGAATCGCCTCATCGCTCACCGACACCCACACGGGCGCCGGCGGCAGCGCGCCGGGGAAGCCTGACCCGCAGGCGCTTAGCGCGCCAGCGGCCAGGAGGGGCGCGAGCAGGGCGGCGCGGCGGGCGGCGAGCAGCGCGGGGAGGCGGGCGGGCGGGCGGGCGGCGCCGCGGGCGGCGCTGGGCGCGCGCGGCGTGGGCGTCCGAGGCATCAGAGCTGGTCGGTCTCTTGGTCGGCGCGGTCGCGGAGTCCCTCGTGGTCCACGGGGGTCTTGGGGGCGCCGCCGCAGGCGGCCAGCGACGCGACGAGGGCGGCGGCGGCGAGCAGCGCGGTGAGCGACGCGACGAGCGGCGTCTTGGGGCGGGCGGCGGCGCGCGCGCGGAGGGGCTTGTCTTGGCGATGGCGAGGGTTCATGATGGGAGACTCCAGGGTCGCGGGGGTGGGTCGCGGTGGGGGGGGCGCTCGACGCATCCAAACACACTCCGAGCTCAGAGGGTAGAGGCGCGATGAAAGTTCTACGCGGGCGGACACTTCAGCACAAGCCCCAGCGCGCCGCCGCCGTCGCCGCCGCGCTCGCGCTCTCCTGCAGCGACGCGCGCCTCTACCACAGCGCGCGCCCCCCCGCCCTCGCCGACCGCCTCACCCTCACCGGCGAGGCGTGCACCGAGGCGTTCGACGACGCCGAGCGCCCGCTCAAGCTCGTGCTGGTGGTGGACCAGTCGCCGAGCTCCGGCCTCGGCGGCTTTGACCCCGGGCAGCGCCGCCTGCAGGCGCTCAACGACCTCGTGCGCGCCGCCCTCGAGCGCCCGGCGGCGGAGGTGGCGCTGGTGAGCTACGGCGGCGCGGCGCAGCGGCTCGCCCCCCTCGACGGCCTCTTCACGCGCAACCCCGGCGAGCTCCTCAGCGGCGTCACCCGCCTCGCCGCCCCCGCCCCCTGCGACGCGCAGATGACCTGCGCCGACCCCCTCGCCGCCCTGCGCCTCGCGCGCTCCTTGGTGGAGGACGACCTCGCCGCCCAGGAGGAGGGGGAGCGCGGCCTCACGCGCTACGAGGTGCTCTGGGTGCTCGGCGGCGGCGCGGCGCCCCCGGCGCCGCGCGCGGACTGCTGCGACCCCGCCGACCGGGCCTGCCGCGCCGCCCCCGAGGCGCAGGCGCCGAGCGCCTCCTGCCAGGCGCAGCGCGAGCTCGCCGTGGTGGGCGAGCTCCGCGCCGCCGCCCTCGCCGCCGGCGCCGCCGGCCTGCGCCTCCACGCCCTGCACCTCGAGGCGTCGGCGGACGCGGCGGTGAACGCGGCGGTGGCGGAGGGGCTCGGGCGCGTGGTGTTCGCCGGGGGCGGGCGCTACGCCCCCGCCGCCACCCCGGAGCTCATCGACGTGCGCGCCTTTGGGCTCTTTGACGACGTGAGCGACCTCGAGGCGGCGCAGGTGGTGGCCGTCAACCTCAGCGCCGCCCCCCGCGCCGGCGGCCTCGAGCCCGACAGCGACGCCGACGGCCTGTCCGACGACGAGGAGCGCGCCCGCGGCGCCGACCCCCTCGCCGCCGACACCGACGGCGACGGGCTCTCCGACGGCGTGGAGGCGCGCCTCGGCCTCCCCCTCGACGCCCCCGACGCCCCCGAGGCCTGCGCTGCCCTCGCCGCCGACGCCCTCGCCGCCGACGTGCTCGCCGTGGACCCTCGCGCCGACCGCGACCTCGACGGCCTCAACGAGTGCGAGGAGGCGCTCTTGGGCACCGCCCCCACCCTCACCGACACCGACGGCGACCACCTCCCCGACGGCCTCGAGCTGCACCGCGGCACCGACTACCTCAGCGCCGACAGCGCCCTCGACTTTGACGAGGACGGCGTGCCCAACGGCGACGAGGTGCTCGAGGGCACCGACCCGCGCAGCGTGGACGAGGCGCAGCGCCTCGGCCTCGCCGCCCGCTACGAGGTGGAGCGCCTCGGCGCGCGCCGCGAGCTCACCGCCGACCCCCTGCGCGCCCTCGAGGCGGCGCGCGTGGTGGCGCTCAGCCCCCTCCTCGCCCCTGGCGTGCTCACCCTCGTGTGGACGCCGGCGGAGGCGGGGGCGGGGGAGGGCGCGGGGGGGGGGGAGGGCGCGGGGGCGGCGGAGGGCGGCGCCCTCGGCGCGCTCGCCCTCGGCGCCCCGGGGGCGCGCGCCCTCGGGGCGCCCGTGCCCGTGCGCGGCGACGGGCGCCTGCGCCTCGAGGGGGCGGGGGGGGAGTGGGTGGAGGTGGACGTGCGCGCCGCCGCCCTCCCCGCCCTGCCGCTGCGCGACACGGCCGCGGTGCGCGAGCGCGTGCGGAGCTGCCTCGCCTACACCGTCCGCAACGTGCGCCTCGTGGGCGTGGCGCCCACCGCCGACGAGCGCGCGCGGGGGCAGCGGGCGGGCCTCAACGAGCTGCGCCTCTACGTCTCCACCAAGCGCCGCGGCCAGAGCGAGCGCCCGGGGCGGCTGCTGGTGGCGCGCGTGCCCGTGCGCTTCACCCCCCCCGACGACCGCAGCCCCGCCGGCGCCGCCGTGGAGGTGGGGGCGGAGGAGCTCGTGGGCCCCACCCTGCGCGCCCTGCGCGGCGGGGAGTAGGCGCGACGTGTGGCACGCGGCGATCAAGACGCGCGTGGCGTTCGCGGGGCAGTCGCTCCTCGCCCTCGAGTGGATCTGCGCGCGCGACGACGTGGAGGTCATCTGCGCCCTGCTCCCCCCCCACGCCCCCGCCCGCGCCGCCCTCGTGAGCTGCTGCGCGCACGCGGGCGTGCCGGTGGTGTGGGCGGCGCGGGGCGACGAGGTGACGCGCGCCCTCCCCCCCGGCCTCGACCTCGGACTCTGCGCCTCCTTTGAGCGCCTCCCCGCCGAGGCCCTCGCCGCCCCCCGCCTCGGCTGGCTCAACCTGCACCCCGCGCCCCTCCCGGCGCGCCCGGGGCGCCTGCCCACCGTGGAGGGCGTGCTCGCCGGCGACGCGGCGTGGGCGGGGAGCGTCCACTGGATGACCCCCCGCCTCGACGCCGGCGACCTCCTCGAGGTGCGCCCCTGCCCCGTCTCGTGGCGCGACGGCCCCGCCGAGCTCGAGGCCAAGGCCACCCTGGCCGCCCTCGCCGCCCTCACCGAGCGCTGGGACGAGGTGGTGGAGGGCTACGCGCCGCGCCTCCCGCAGCCGCAGCCCGCCCGCGCCCACGTGAGCCCCCGCCTGCGCGAGAGCCTCGACCCCCGCGACCCCCCCGCGCGCTCGTGGCGCCGCCTCAAGGCCTGCGCGCCCTTTGGGGGGGTGCCCATGCGCTGCGGCGACCTGTGGGTGTGCCTGCTCGGCGGCGCCCTCGACGCCGCGCCCCCCCCCCCCCCCCCCCCCCCCCCCCCCCCCCCCCCCCCCCCCCCCCCCCCCCCCCCCCCCCCGCCCCCCCGCCCCGCCCCCCCCCCCCCCCC
>VGTA01000276.1 GCA_016874875.1 Deltaproteobacteria bacterium
TGCCGGTAGATGTGGCGGGCGTCGATGAAGAGCACGGTGTCGGCCCGCTGGGTCTTGCCCTTGCCCCGGTCGAGGAACCACAGCGTGCAGGGCAGCGTGACGGTATAGAACATATTGGGGCCGACGGCGACCATCACATCCACCGCCCGCGCCTCGACCAGCTTCTGCCGCAGCTCCTGCTCGCTGCTGCGCGCGTCCGAGGCTGAGTTCGCCATCACGAAACCGGCGCGGCCCTTGGCGTTGAGCGCCGAGTAGAAAAGCTGAATCCAGAGGTAGTTGGCGTTATCTGTGCGCGGCAGACCAAACGGGAAGCGGCGGCCAGCGCCGACCATGCCCTTGAGCCGCTCCTTGTCCACCGCGTTCACGTTGAAGGGCGGATTGGCGAGCACGAAGTCGAACTGCCCGGTCGCCGCATGCGGGTCGTCGTAGTAGCTGTTGACGTTACCGCCGTGGCTGATTTGGCCCTCCAGCCCGTGCACGGCGAGGTTCAAGCGGGCGAGGCGGCCGGTCTCATCGGTCTTCTCGACGCCGCAGATCGACAGCTCGGCGGCGGGGTTCTTGTGGTGCTCGGCCACGAAGCGCGCCGACTGCACGAACATGCCACCCGAGCCGCAGGCGGGGTCGAGGATGCGACCGTGGAAGGGCTCGATCACCTGGACCAGCAACTGCACGATACTGGCGGGCGTGTAGAACTCGCCGCCGCCCTGGCCCTCGCTCATGGCGAACCTGCCGAGGAAGTATTCGTAGATGCGGCCGAAGGCGTCGAAGTCGAGCGAGGCCGGAATCTCGGAGATCTTCTTGAGCAGCTCCTTGAGCAGCGTGCCGGTGAAGAGGTTGAAGGTCTTGGGCAGCACACCGGCGAGCTGCGGGTTGCGCCTCTCGACCTCGCGCATGGCCGCGTTGACCTTGCCGCCGATATCGGCCGCCTCGGGCAGCGTCAGCAGGTGGTCGAAGCGCGCCTCGGGGGCGAGGTAGAGCACGTTGTCGGCGTGATAGGCGGCGGGTTCATCCACACGGCTGCCACGGCGGGAGGAGGCACCGGCCTGCTCCAGCTTGGCGCGTTGGGCGGCGAAGCGCACCTCGGCGAAGCGCAGGAAGATCAGACCAAGGAGCGGTCCCGAGTATTCCTGCGCCTTGAGGCCGGAGTTGGCGCGAAACTGATCGGCCGCGTCCCACATGCGCTTTTCGAGCAAGGTGGAGGCGGCATCTTGTTGGCTTGGGGCGACCCACTTCATCAGACATCCTCATCAATGTACTGCTCTAGCGCAAACAGGAATCTCTGTTTGACAACCTAACTAGATCAGAGCAGCCCGCGTGACTGTACTGCCTTAAGGGCTTCATCGACAAGTGATTTTATGAAAACAACATAGATTATAACGCAGGAGAATAAAGAGCAGATGTGAACTGAGCTCCCATCCTACAATGCGCCTTGAAAGCGCTCAGGACCTCATTGAGCGCAACATAAGCACCCGAATAAACCCATAACTAAAAAAAGCCATCCCAGAGCCCCCACCCACCCGACCGCCGCCCCCCCCTCAAAACCGGCGCCAGAACCGCCCCCCCCTCACCCCCTCACCACAAAGCTCACCATCCGCCCCTCCACAAAAATCTCACGCACCACCGCCACCCCCTCCAGATACCGCGCCACATTCGGCTCCGCCCGCGCCGCCGCCAGCGCCGCCTCCTGGGACACCCCCACCGGCAACGACAGCTGCGCCCGCACCTTCCCGTTCACCTGAACGGGATACACCACCTCCTCCGCCACCAACAGCGACGGCTCAAAGCGGGGCCACGGCACATACGACACACCGCCCTCATGCCCCAACAGCTCCCACGCCTCCTCCGCGATATGCGGCGCGAACGGCGCCAGGAGCTGCGTCAGGGGCTCTAGGGCGGCGCGGGCGCTCACCCCGTGCTTCACGAGGTGATTCACCAGCTCCATCATCGCCGCGATCGCCGTGTTCAGGCGGACCCCCTCGATGTCCTCCGTCACCTTCTTGATCGTCTGGTGCACCGCGCGCAGCGTCTCCTTGCTCAGGGGCTCCTCGGTGACCTTCAGCTCCCCCGACTCGTGATGCACGAACAGACGCCAGAAGCGATCGAGGAAGCGGCGGACCCCCTCCACCCCCTTCGTCTGCCACGGCTTCACCGCCTCCAGCGGCCCCATGAACATCTCATAGAGGCGCATGGAGTCCGCGCCGTACTCGCGCACGATGTCGTCGGGATTCACCACATTCCCCCACGACTTCGACATCTTATTACCGTCCTCCCCCAAGATCATCCCCTGATTGATCAGGCGCGCGAACGGCTCGCTCGTGCTCACCAGCCCGAGGTCAAAGAGCACCTTGTGCCAAAAGCGAGAATAGAGCAAGTGCAGCACCGCGTGCTCCGCCCCGCCCACATACAGGTCCACCGGCATCCAATAGCGCTCCGCCTCCGCCGACCACGCCGCGAGGTCGTTCTGCGGATCGATATAGCGGAGATAATACCAACACGACCCCGCCCACTGCGGCATCGTGTTCGTCTCGCGGCGGCCCCTGCGGCCATCGGGGAGCGTCACGCTCACCCACTCGTCCATCGTGGCCAGCGGGCTCTCCCCCGTCCCCGACACCGTATAGCTCTCCACCTCCGGCAGCGTCAGCGGCAGCGCCGACTCCTCCACCAGCACCAGCTCCCCGTCCTCCGCGTGAATCACCGGGAACGGCTCCCCCCAATAGCGCTGACGGCTAAAGAGCCAGTCGCGGAGACGGAAGTTCACCGTCCCCTTGCCCACCCCGCGCTCCTCGAGCCACGCCACGATCCTCTCCTTAGCCTCCTTGAGCCCGAGCCCGTCGAGCAGCCCGCTGTTGACGTGCGGCCCGTCCCCCGTGAACGCCGCCCGCGACACATCACCGCCCTGCAGCACCTCGCGGACCGGCAGCCCGAACTTCTGCGCGAACGCCCAATCGCGCTCATCGTGCGCCGGCACCGCCATGATCGCCCCCGTGCCGTAGCTGGCGAGCACATAATCGCTCATCCACACGGGCACCCGCTCGCCGCTCACCGGGTTGAGCGCGTAGGCGCCCGTGAACACGCCCGTCTTCTCCTTGCTCAGCTCCGTGCGCTCGAGATCGCTCTTGAGCCCCGCCTGGCGCTGATACTCCTCCACCTCCGCGCGGCGGTCCGCCGACACCCACGCCCCCACCCGCGGGTGCTCCGGCGACACCACCATGTAGGTGGCCCCAAAGAGCGTGTCGGGGCGCGTGGTGAAGACCGTCAGCGTCGCGCCCTCGTGCCCGTCCACCTGAAAATCCACCTCCGCCCCAAAGCTGCGCCCGATCCAGTTGCGCTGCATCTCCTTGATGCCCTCGGGCCAGTCGAGCGCCTCGACGTCATCGAGCAGACGATCGCCGTAGGCGGTGATCTTGAGCATCCACTGCCGCATCGGGCGGCGCTCCACCGGGTGCCCGCCGCGCTCGCTCTTGCCGTCGATCACCTCCTCGTTGGCCAGCACCGTGCCGAGCGCGGGGCACCAGTTCACGGGCACCTCGGCGATGTAGGCGAGCCCCTTCTTGTAGAGCTGCAGGAAGATCCACTGCGTCCACTTGTAGTACTTGGGGTCCGTGGTGTCCACCTCGCGGCGCCAGTCGTAGCTGAAGCCGAGCGCCTTGATCTGGCGGCGGAAGTTGTTGATGTTGCGCTGGGTGGTGATCTTGGGGTGCGTCCCCGTCTGGAGGGCGTACTGCTCGGCGGGGAGCCCGAAGGCGTCCCAGCCCATCGGGTGCAGCACGTTGACGCCGTTGGCGCGCTTGTAGCGGCAGAGGATGTCGGTGGCGGTGTAGCCCTCGGGGTGCCCCACGTGCAGCCCCGCGCCTGACGGGTAGGGGAACATGTCGAGGCAGTAGAACTTGGGCTTGCGGTGATCGATCTCGGCGCGGAAGGTCTCGCGCTGCTCCCAGTAGGCCTGCCACTTGGGCTCGATGGCGGCGGGGTTGTAGGTGCTCATGGGGGCTCCGGTGCTCATGGGGGCTCCTCGTCGGGGGGGGCGCCGGGGGGCGCCGGGGGGGCGTGTGGGCGCGGACGATAGCGCGCTCCTCACAAAAACGCCACAGGGGGACCGCGGGAGGGCGCGCGAATCCCTAGCCAAATCGCGCCCGCTGTGGCATCTTTCGCCCCCGCGGGCGCCCAACGCCCCCGCGCGCCCCCCGCCGCACAGGAGGTCCCCATGCGCCACAAGATTCAGAAGCTGCTCGACGAGCAGGTCAACCCCTCCGTCGCCTCCCACGGCGGCAAGATCGAGGTGGTGGACTACGTCAACCACGTCCTCTCGATTCGCATGACCGGCGGCTGCCAGGGCTGCTCGTCGTCGCAGGCCACGCTCAAGAACGGCGTGGAGCAGGCGGTCTTTAACGCCTTCCCCAAGGTGCGCGAGGTGGTGGACGTCACCGAGCACGAGCTCGGCGAGAACCCCTTCTACATGCACTAGCGCCCCCCGCGCCGCCCCCCGCGCCGCCCCGCCCCCCACAGGAGCCCCCTATGGTCCACGTCGCCCCCAGCGCCCTCCCCGTCGTTGACCTCGGCGTCATCGGCGGCAGCGGCCTCTACGACCTCGACGCCCTCGAGCAGCGGCGCGAGCTTGAGCTCCCCACCCCCTTCGGCCCCCCCTCCGACAAGGTGATTCTGGGGCGCCTCCACGGCGTGCGCGTGGCGTTCGTGCCCCGCCACGGGCGCGGGCACACGCTGCTGCCGAGCGAGGTCAACTACCGCGCCAACGTCTGGCTGCTCAAGCGCCTCGGCGCGCGCTTCGTGCTGAGCGTCTCGGCGGTGGGCTCGCTGCGCGAGGACATCGCGCCGGGGCACCTCGTGTGCCCTGACCAGCTCATCGACCGGACCCACAAGCGCGCCAGCACCTTCTTTGGGGACGGCGTGGTGGCGCACGTGCCCTTCGGCGACCCCCTCGACTCGGCGCTCCGCGCCCTCCTCGTGAGCGCCGCGCGGCGCGTGGCGAGCGTCCCCGTCCACGACGGCGGCGCCTACGTGTGCATCGAGGGGCCCACCTTCTCCACCCGCGCCGAGTCCAACCTGTTGAGGGCGGCGGGGGCGAGCGTGGTGGGCATGACCAACCTCCCCGAGGCGCGCCTCGCGCGCGAGGCGGAGCTCGCCTACGCCACCCTCGCCCTCTCCACCGACTACGACTGCTGGCACGCGGAGCACGAGGCGGTGACGGTGGAGGCGGTGCTGGCGGTGATGCGCCAGAACATCTCGCAGGCGCGGGCGGTGGTGGAGGCGTTCTGCGCCGACCTCGCCCCCCGCCTCGATGACCCCTTCCCCGCCCACGCCGCCCTCGCCGGCGGCGCCGCCATCATGACGCGCCGCGACCTGATCCCGGCGGAGACACGCGCGCGCCTCGAGCCCCTCATCGGGCGCTACCTCAACCCCTAAGCCCTCAGCCAAGCCCCTCCCCTCCTC
>VGTA01000277.1 GCA_016874875.1 Deltaproteobacteria bacterium
AGACTCTCCATGCTCACCTGCGGCGCCGGCTGCGCGGCGGCGGGCGAGGCCGGAGGGGTAAGGAGCGCGGGCGCGCTCAAGAGCGCCATCGCGAGCGAGAGCGAGATCGCCTGAGAGCGCGAGCGCAAGCGCGACAGGACTCGTTGAGCGCTCGCGAGGGGTGCCTTGGGAGGACAGAGATTCGGAGACATCAACGGGAGACCTCGCGCGGTGGGGTGGGGGAGACTCTGAGGCGTAAGGGGGCGACGCGAATGGGCGACGCGAGCGACTGTGCACATCTATATATATACTACTCTGCATCAGGCCCTCGCTGCGGGGCAAGCGCTTAGGGCGAGCGGGAAGGGCGCAAAGCGCGAGCAGAGCATTGCGGTGTTGGGACGCGCCCGCTAGGCTCATCGTCATCGATCAAGGAGCAATGATGAAGAGTTTGTTAAAAATTCTGCCGAAGATTCTGCCGAAGATTCTGCTGAAGATTCTGCCCGCGCCCTCACGCGCGCTCAGGACCCTCGCCGCCCTCACCGCGCTCTTGTGTGTGAGTTTCGCCCACGCGCCCGCCTCGGCGCAGGACATCCCCCCGCGCGTCTTTGTGATCTTTGATACATCGGGCTCCATGCTCTGGTCCTACGACAACGCCCTCGACTGCCGCGGAGACGGGAGCGTCAACTACCCGCACCGCAACGGCTGCACCGCCACCCTCGGCAGCCGCCTCTACCACGCCAAGACCTCGCTCTCGAGCGTGATCAGCGCGTCGCCTGAGGTCGAGTTCGGCCTCCTGCGCTACGGTCAGCTCGAGCCCGGGGACGCCGGCTACGGCACGCGCCAGCAGCAGGTGGGGGCGCAGTACCGCAACGCCAGCGGCGCCATCGTCAACATCAACTACGACGGCTCCACCCCCGGCTGCAGCCCCGCCGACCTCCTCGTCTCCCCGAGCGCGGCGAGCACGGACGACGTGCTGGGGTGGCTCGACGGGGTGGAGAACTACCCCTTCGACAAGGAGCTGCGCGCCAACGGCTACACGCCCCTGACGCAGTCGCTCCAGAGCGCGCGCGAGGCGGTGGTGACGGCGATCAGCTCCGACCCGGCGGCGGAGTGCCGCTCCTACTATGTGCTCTTGCTCACCGACGGCTACCAGCAGTGCCCCAACCAGGACGCCGGCGACCCGGCGGTGCGCACCCTCGTGGCCAACGAGCTGACGCGCAAGGCCAGCGAGCTGCGCGGCCTGCGCGTCAACGGTCAGGACTTTGACGTCCGCACCTTTGTGGTGGGCTTTGGCCCCGGCACCAGTTTCGCCACCGAGCTCGACGAGCTCGCCCGCGCCGGCGGCACGGCGGTCAACGTCAACGGCGACTTTGACTTTAACAACGGCGCCGCCTACCAGGCCAACGACCCGCGGTCGCTCGTGGAGTCGCTCACCGCCGCCATCGCCAACGCCAGCCCGCGCGAGCGCTGCGACGGCGTGGACAACGACTGCGACGGGGCCATCGACGAGGACTTCCCCTCGCTCGGCGCGGTGTGCCGCAGCGGCGTGGGGGCTTGCAACAACGCCGGCGTGGTGCAGTGCGCCCTCGACGGCGACGGGGTGGAGTGCTCCGCCGACCCGCTCCCCGCCAGCGCGGAGCGCTGCGACGGCGCCGACAACGACTGCGACGGGCGCGTGGACGAGGGCACCCTCAACCAGTGCGGCGCCTGCGGCGGCCCGCAGCCCGAGCTCTGCGACGGCGGCGACAACGACTGCGACGGCGCCGTGGACGAGGGCACCCTCAACGCCTGCGGGCGCTGCGGGCGCCTGCCCACCGAGGTGTGCAACGGGCGCGACGACGACTGCGACGGGCGCGTGGACGAGGGCGCGCAGAACGCCTGCGGCGCCTGCGGCGAACTGCCGCCGGAGCTGTGCGACTGCCAAGACAACGACTGCGACGCCCGCGTGGACGAGGGCCTCAACTGCCCCAGCTGCTCGTGCGTGCCAAGCGCGGAGTCCTGCGACCGCGTGGACAACGACTGCGACGGGGCGGTGGACGAGGGGCTCCGCAACGCCTGCAACCAGTGCGGCGCGCCCAACGCAGAGCTCTGCAACGCCCTCGACGAGGACTGCGACGGCTTCATCGACGAGGACGTGGCGGGGGTGGGGGCGCCTTGCGGGCAGGCGGTGGGCGCCTGCACGGCGGGGGTGCAGCGCTGCGTGGGCGGCGAGCTGGTGTGCGAGGGCGCCACGATGCCCCTCAGCGAGATCTGCGACGGCGTGGACAACGACTGCGACGGGCGCTCGGAGGAGGGGGCGGTGAACGCCTGCGGGGTGTGCGGGCCCACGATGAACGAGTTCTGCGACAACATCGACAACGACTGCGACGGCGACGACGACTCGCGCGACCTGTGCGGCGCCGAGGCGCTCTGCCTCAACGGGGAGTGCACCACCCCCTGCGTGCAGGGCGAGTGCGTCAGCCCGCTGGTCTGCGTCAACGGCTTCTGCTCCACCCCCTGCCGCAACCGCGACTGCCCGTCGGGGTGGGTGTGCCAGAACGGGGAGTGCGCGGACCCCTGCGTGGGGGTGTCGTGCCTGCGCGGCACCTACTGCAGCCTCGGGCGCTGCGTGCCCGACTCGTGCTACGGGGCGGACTGCCCGGCGGGGCAGATGTGCGTGGGCGACCGGTGCGTCGCCGACCCCTGCGCGGCGGCGGGCTGCGGGCCGGCGCAGGGCTGCGTGGACGGGCGCTGCTTTGACGACTGCGACGCGGTGAGCTGCCCCGAGGGCGCCGCCTGCCTCAACGGCGAGTGCTCGAGCGACCCCTGCCTCCGCATCCGCTGCCCGCACACGGCCTACTGCGTCAACGGCGCCTGCCTCCCCGACCCCTGCTTTGAGCACGACTGCGGCGTGGGCTTCATCTGCGAGCCGCAGGGCGGAGAGCCGTCGTGCGTGGAGGACCCCTGCAACCGCACCACCTGCCCCCCGGGCGACTCCTGCCACCGCGGCGTGTGCAGCTCGCAGCGCCCCGGCGCGCCCACGGACGGCGCCGCGGGCGGCGCGGAGGTGGGCGTGGGCGCCGCCGCGTCGCAGCCCCCGGAGGGCTGCGACTGCGACCAGCGCGCGGGCGGCAGGGTGGGCACGCTGCCCCTCTGGCTCTGCGCCTGGCTCCCCGTCGCCCTCTGGCGCCGCCGGGCGCGCTCGGCGACGTAAAGGCGGCGCTGAGGCGGCGCTGAGGCGGCGCTGAGGCGGCGCTGAGGCGGCGCTGAGGCGGCGCTGAGGCGGCGCTGAGGCGGCAGGGCGGCGGTAGCCCCTTTCGCCTCAGCAGATGGACGCGGCGTCGCGCAGCGCCCACGAGAGCGCGCGCAGCTCCTCCGCCCCGCGGCGCGCCACCGCCGCGTCGGCGTGGCGCAGGGCCCAGGCGGCGGTGCCGAGGGCGTGGGCGCAGGCGGCCACGCGCAGCAGGCGCTCCGCCTCGGCGGCGCCCTCGTCGGAGAGGGTGCGCGCGGCGCGGTAGGCGCCCCACGCCTCGCGCCAGTCGGGGGCGTCGCCGCGCGCGTCTCGGCGCGCGCGGAGGGGGGCGTAGAGGGTCACCCAGTCGGCGCACCAGAGGTCGGGGCGCGCCTGCCCAAAGTCGAGCAGGCCGAGCGCGGGGGCGCCGGGGGCGCTGGGGGTCAAGAGGCGCAGGTTCTCCGGGCGCACGTCGCGGTGGCAGAGGCGACGCTCGAGGGCGCGCGCCCCCGCCGGCCCCCACCAGCGGCGCCCGCCCTCCCGCTCTAGCGCCGCGAGGCCGTCCCGGAGACCGGCGAGGCCCTCGCGCAGCGCCCCATCGAGGTCCCCCGCCCCCGCCCCCGCCAGCGCCGCGAGGCGCGCCCCCGCCTCCGCCCTCGCCAGCCCCTCTAGGAGTCCCCCCCAGCGCCGCTGGAGCGCCTTGAGCGGCGACAGGGGGTCGAGGTCCTCGCAGGGCAGCAGGTGCCAGGCCCCGAGGGCGGCGCCGAGGGCCCGCAGGAGGGGGGGGGCCCGCAGGGCGCTCGCCTCGAGCGGCGCGCCGCCGAGGTCGCTGAGGAGGAGGGCGCGCGCGCTGGGGCGCCCGAGGAGGCGCGGGACTCCAAAGGGGAGGGGGGCGCCCCCGAGGGGGGCGAGCGCCGCGAGGCGGGCGTAGACCGCCGCCTCGCGCTCCGCCTTGTTGGCGTGGAGGTGCGCCTTGAGCCACCACACCCCCGCCGCGCTCTCCACGCGCCACACCGCCGCCTCCTCGGACGGCACGCGCGTGAGGGTAAAGGCGCCCAGGGTAGCCCGCAGGCGCGCCGCCTCGTCGGGGGTAGGGGCGAGCGGGGCGCTACCCAAACCAGCGCCTCACGAAAAGGTCGGTGAGGATGTTGAGCGCCCCGAGCGCCGACTGGCCCTTGGCGAGGGAGCGGGGGGTGTAGCGGACGGTGACGGGGACCTCGGCGAACGGCAAATCGAGGGCGCGGAGCAGGTGGAGCAGCTCGGAGGCGTGCGCCATCCGACTCTGCGTGAGGCGGAGGCGGCCGAGGGCGCTCGCGCGCAGGGCGCGCAGGCCGTTGTGGCTGTCGCTCACGCGCACGCCGCCCACCCAGCGCGTAAAGAGCACCGCCGCCCGGAGCAGCAGCGCCCGCCCGCGCGGGACGGCGGCGAGGGAGGAGGGCGAGAGGAAGCGCGAGCCGAGCGCCACCTCCACGGACCGCCCCGCCGCGTCGCGCCCGTCGAGGGCGGCGAGCAGGGCGGGGAGGTCCTCGGCGCGGTGCTGCCCGTCTGCGTCGAACGTGACCACCACGGCGGCGCCGCGGCGGAGGGCGAAATCAAAGCCCGTCTGCAGCGCCGCCCCCTGCCCGAGGTTGGTGGGGTGCCGCACCACCGCCGCCCCCGCCGCCGCCGCCCGCGCCGCGCTCTGGTCACGCGAGCCGTCATCCACCGCCACCACGCCATAGCCGAGTCCCACGAGCTCCCGCAGGACCCCCTCCACCACCTCCTCCTCGTTATACACGGGCACCACGACCCACACCCCCCCAGCGGGCCGCGCGCCGAGGCCCCCCTCCGCGCCGCTGAGCGCCACGGCGCGGGCGAGCTGCGCCACCTGGTCCGCGAGGTCCCGCTGCCCGAGGTAGAGGGTAAAGGTGAGGCTGAGGAGCGCGAAATTGCTCAAGTACAGCACAAAGTCCGCCCCCCGCCCCACCCCAAAGACCCTCGCCACCGCTGTGGAGGCGTCCGGGTAAGCGGCGAAGAGCGCGATGAGCCCAAATGTGAGCAGCACCCACACCTTGAGCGCAGGCCGCCGCCGCGCGGCGGCGGTGAAGTAGAGAAGCGAGAGGCCGGCGGCGAGGCCGAGGAGGGCGCGGAGGATCACGGCGGGACTCGAGGGGAGAGGGGGGAGGCGCTGAGGGCGCGCTGAGGGCGCGCTGAGGGCGCGCTGAGGGCGACAGCCTCTT
>VGTA01000278.1 GCA_016874875.1 Deltaproteobacteria bacterium
AGAGGGGCTGAGCGAGAGGCGAGGGGTCACGCGGGGGGCGCGGCGGGGGGCGCTGGAGCGGCGGAGAGCGCCTCGAGGCGCGTGAGGGCGCGGCGCAGGTGTTGCGCGAAGGTGGACTTGAGGTTGCTTTGGGCGCGGATCACCTCGGCGAAATGGAAAGTGGGCATCACGGGGACGCCCATCACCGCGCCCCACTCGCCCACGGAGGGGCTGGGGAGGTTGAGTAGAATCTGCGCGGCGAGCGGCCCGAGCGCCACGATGACGCGCGGCGAGACGAGCTCGAGCTCGCGCGTGAAGTGCGCGCGACAGGCGTCCCACTCAAGGGGGGTGGGCGAGGTGGCGGCGCACTTGAGGAGCGAGGTGACGTAGACCTCATGGCGCGAGAGTCCGAGCCAGCCGAGCGTCTTGACGAAAACGGCGCCCACGTCGGGCTCCACGAGGGGCGCGGCGACCTCCGCCTCATAGCGCGAGGGCGCTGCCTGCACAAACATCAGCCTCGCGCGCCGCCCGCCGGCGCCGTGGAGGACGCAGGAGCCCGCCTGCGCCCTTGACTGAGCGCGCGGGCAGCGCGCGCAGCCCTTGAGGTCATGGTCGAGCGCCGCCCACCCCCGCTCCGCCTCGCTGGCGCCCTCCCCCGCGAGGCGCGGGTCGGGGGCGCGCGCGGGCGGCGCGGCGAGCGCCACGTGCAGGTGGGGGCGCGCCTCGGGCGGGGGCGCCTCGTGGGCGAGGGCGGCGCCCCAGGCGGGCAGAGGGGCGCGCGGCGCGCTCGGGGCCGGCGGCGCGCTCGGGGCGGGGGCGCGCGGCTGCGTGGCCCAGAGCGAGGGCGCGGGGCGCGCGGCGGCGAGGGGCGCGGCGGCGGGCGCGGCGGCGAGCGCGGCGGGCGCGGTGGCGGGGGGCGGGGCGCCCGCGAGGAGGGCGAGGCGCGCGGCGAGGGCCCCGAGGGGGCGCATCGCCACCTGGCGCGGACTCGTGAGGGTGGGCGGCGGCGCCTCAAACGAGGCGGCGCGGTCGCGCTCCCAGAGGGGGATGACGAGCGTCACGCCGGGCAGCGCGTCGGCGGGGACGGGCGGTGGGGGTGTGGCGGGTGTGGCGGGCGCGGCGGGCGCGGCGGGCGCGGCGGGCGCGGCGGGCGCGGCGGGCGCGGCGGGCGCGGCGGGCGCGGCGGGCGCGGGGGCGCCGCCGAGGAGGACGCGCAGGCGCTCGGACGCCTCCGCCGCGCTCACGCTCCCCCCGCGCTCCCCCCGCTGCTCCCCGCGCGGCCGCGCAAAGAGCCCACGCAGCGCCGCGTGCCCCCCCGAGAGAGGGAGGAGCTCCTCGCCGGCCTCCTCGAGCCACTCGAGGCCGCCCCGGAGCTGAGAGACGAGGCGCGCGAGCTCGCCGAGGGCGCCGCTCGGGGGGCGCGCGCCGGGGGGCGCAGGGCTAGGGTGGCGGTCCACGCTCTTCTCCTTGTCGCGGGCTAGGGCGCGCGCGCCCCACACGATAGCGCACCACGCCGCTGAACGCGAGCGGGGCGCGTGGCGGGGGAGAACACGCCGGCGGGGCGCGCGCGTGCGGGCGCCCCCCTAGCGCATATACTCGATCACGTCCTGAGGGGGAGGCGCGAGCGCCACCTTGGGCGCGCTGGGCTCAAAGGCGGGGTCAAACCGACGCAAGAACTCGTTATACTGCCCCGCGCTGCGCTTGGCCTGCTCGCGTATCCCCGTGATGGTGTAGAAGGGCAGGTCGCGCGTGATGCGCTTGATGAGCCAGCCCGGCAGGCTGCCCCCCGGGTGCGTGTTGACCATGTACGTCACCTCCGTCTCCCCGTCGCCCACGGCCACCAGGCGCCAATAGCCCTTGAGGTAGGTCATCAGCACAAAATCCTCACGATTGACCCCCGCGATGGGCTCCCGCCAGTCCACCCCGTCAAAGGTCGCCACCACCTCAAGGGGCTCTGCGCGTCGATAGATGTGTGTGCGCATCACCACGTCGCGGTCCGACACGGGCCACGGCGCGATGGTCTGCTGATAGGACACGCCCTCCGTGTCGGTCACGCGCTTGAGCACGCGCGTCACCCCGCTCCGCGTCATCCACTCACGGCGGCGGACGCCGTCGGAGAGAATCGCGAGGATGTGATACATCCCAGCCTTCACCCGCCCCACCCCCCTGAACGAGGGCAGCTCGCGCCCCGGCTCGGGGCGCATCGACACCACCACGCCCTCCTCGCGGCGGAGCACCTCCCACTCCTGCGCGCGCGCCGGCGCCGCCCAGAGCGCCCCGCAGAGCGCCCCGCAGAGCGCCGCCCAGAGCGCCGCCCAGAGCGCCGCCCTAGGCCCCGTCCAGGGAGCCGGGCGGCGTGTGAGCGGGAGCGGCGCCGGGCGGGCGCCGGGCGCGCGGGCGGCGGGGGAGGTGTGAGGTGGGCGCGGTGCGCTCATGGATGGCTCCTGTGTGCTGGGGGGCGCGGGGGGACGCGGTAGCGGTGGGGATACTTGAAAGCGGGTCAAAAACACAAGACGCCACCGCCCCTCTCGCTCAGAGCGCCGACTCCCACGGCATCAGCGCGAATCCTTGACTCGAGCTCACGCTCAGGAGCGCGCGCCACCCACCCTCGCCCACGGGCGCGCCCACGTCGAGCCGAAAGACGCTCCGGTTGACCTGCGGCGCGAGCGCGCGGACGCCCACGCCCACGCTCTGGCGCCAGGCGAGCTCCTCGGGGCGCGTAAAGACCGCGCCGCCGTCGTAGAATACCGCGCCGCCAAAGTGCAGGAAGCTCAAGACCAGAGGATCACTGCGGTACTCCACGTTGAGGCGCGCGAGGTCCCCGCCGAGCGCGTAGAGCGCCTGCGCCGGATAGCCGCGCAGGCCGCTGTCGCCCCCGAGCGACACGAGCGCCCGCTGCGTGTCCCACCAGCGCCCCGCCCACGCCGCGCTCGCCACCACGCGCCCCCCCCGCGCCCCGGCCAGCTTGGGCGACGCCGCCCGCGCCGCGGCGCTCAGCAGCCCGTTGACCCACTCGCCCCCTCGCGCGCGCCCGCCCTCGCGCCCCGCCCGCGCCCCGCGCCCCGCTCGGGGCTGCAGGCGCGCGCCGCCGCTCAGCTCGAGCTCCACGAACCCCGCGTGCCCGCTCGACCGCCCCCCCCACACCTCCGCCCAGCGCAGACTCCCCGCCGGCGAGAGGGCCTGGTCCCCCACCGCCGACAGCGCCAGGGAGGCGCCGGCGCTCAGGCCGAGCCGCAGGTCCTCGCTCAGCCCAAAGGTGCTCACGTCGTGCAGCGCCACGTAGCGCCGCGCCCCGAGGGCGCCGCTGAGCGTGGGGCCCACCTGCAGGCGGTCGGGCGGCGTGTAGGCGCGGCGCCAGCGGGCCTCCTCGTCGGGGCTGAGGGCGGCGGGCAGGGCGCGCTGGACGCGACTCACCTCAAGCGCCACGCTCGCGAGCCCCTGCGCCGCGCCCCCCCACTGCCGCGTGAGCGTGAGGGCGCCAGAGTAGCTCTCGAGGTCCCACTCCACGGGGCGGGCGGGCGCGCCGGGGGCGCGCGGGTCGCGGTCGGTGACCTGCGCCGCGCCCCGCGTGAGCCGAAAGAGCCGCCGCAGGAGGTCGACGCTCGCGCCTAGCGCCCAGCGCTGGTCGAGGTTGTAGAGCGGGCGCCCCACCTGCGCGCTCAGCAGCTCCCCCTCCCGCGCCCCCCGCGCCCGCCCCCAGATCACCCCCGCCACCGCCGAGGCGCTCAGGTCGGGCCCAAAGCGCTGGTCGGCCATCGAGGCGGCGGTGGTGAGCGTGAAGGGCGTGAGCTGCGTGAGCAGGCTGAGCGACTGGCGCGCGCCGCGCAGATTCCGCTCGCTGAGGTTGAGCTGCAGGGCGGTGAGGACCCCGCCGGCGTACTCAAAGGCGCTCTCGAGCCTCAGACTCCAGAGGTCGCGCGTGACGATGACCACGTCCACCGCCCCCCCAGCTCCCTCCCCCGCCCGCCGCGCTGCCCAGACCTGCGCCGAGGAGAACAGCCGCGTGGCGCGCAGGTTGCGCTCCGTCTCGAGCGCCGCGGCGCGCGTGAAGCGGTCGCCGGCGGCCAGGCGCGCCTCTCGGAGCACGTGCGCGGGGCGGGTGGTGGCGTGCAGCGCGTTAAGGGCGGTGAGCAGCCCAAACCCGCGCTCCTCTAAAAAGACAGGCAGACTCAGCACCCGCACCTCGCGCACCACGCGCCCCTCGGCGTCCACGGCGAGCTCCCACCCGCCGGCGCGCAGGGCGCGCAGACTCACGTCGCCCTCGTAGCGCTCCGCCGCCTCCCGCGCCGCCGCCCCGCCCGCCGCCCCGCCCGCCGCCCCGCCCGCCACCCCGCCCGCCGCCCCGCCCTCCGCCCCGCCGCCCTGCGCGTGCGCCTCTGCTCCCCGCTCTCCGCAGCTGAGCGCGACGCTGAGCGCGACGCTGAGCGCGACCCTGCGCGCGACCCTGCGCGCGACCCTGAGCGCGACCCTGAGCGCGACCCTGAGCGCGACCCTGAGCGCGGGGGCGCGCCTCCTCCTCACGCCCCGCCCCACGCGCGCTCCGCGCTCAGGACGTGCTCAAGCAGACGGGCGTTGAGGGCGTCGGGGTCGTCGCGAAGCAGCCCGTGCCCCGCCTCGGGGAGCGAGAGCAGGGCGGCGCCGGGGAGGCGCCGCGCGAGGTCGAGCTGGCGGGCGGGGGGCACGAGGAGGTCGCGCCCCGCGTGCACCACGAGGATGGGGGCGCGCAGCTCGCTCAGGCGCGCGCGGGTATCATGGCCGAGCACGGCGACGAGCTGCCCGAGACGGACGCCGAGGGCGGGGCGGGGGGAGAAGTCCTCGGAGAGCTGCCGCGCCACCTCCGCCCACGGGCGCGCGGCGAGGCGGTCGAGGGGGATGAGGAGCTCGGCGAGCGCCCTCAGGCGCGCGGCGGGGGTGGACGCGAGCTGCGCGGCGAGGAAGCGGGGCAGGCCCGCGCGCGACGGGAGCGGCAGCCCCCCGCCGGCGTGGGTGGCGAGGAGGGCGAGGCTGCGCACGCGCGTGGGGTGGGCGAGCGCGAGGTGCTGCGCCACCATGCCCCCCATCGAGATTCCCACCACGTGGGCGCTCTCCCAGCCGGCGTGGTCGAGCAGCGCGACGCAGTCGTCGGCGAGGGCGCTCATCGTGCGCGCGCTCGGGCCCTCGCTCTCGCCTACGCCGCGGTGGTCAAAGGTGAGCAGCGAGAGCGCGGGGGCGAGCGCGGCGACCTGCGCGCGCCAGCCGGTGGCGCGGGCGAGGTAGCCCATGATCAGCAGCGTGGGGGGGGTGTTTGGGGCGCCGTGGAGGTGGTAGGCGAGGGCGCCTTGGGGGCGTGGGCAGCGGCGGGGGGGGGCGTTCGTCACGGCGGGGCGCTCTTTGGGGGCTTGGGGGGGGGGGCGGCCCTCGGGGGGGCGGTGCAAACTCTTGG
>VGTA01000279.1 GCA_016874875.1 Deltaproteobacteria bacterium
GGGGGCCTCGCGGGGGTGAGCGGGGGGAGCGGAGGGGTCGGGGGGGGCGGGGAGCCACAGCTCCGCCCGCGTCCCCTCGCCCGGGTGAGAGTGCAGGCGCAGGGCGCCCCCCGCGAGCGTCACCGCCTGCCGCGCCAAGAACACGCCGAGCCCCAGCCCCCCCGCCTCCGAGAAGAACGGCTCGCCCACCCGCGCGAGCGTCTCGGCGCGCATGCCCACGCCGGCGTCCACCACCTCCACCACCACCCCGCCGCCCGCGCGGCGCGCGCGCACCTCCACCCGCCCGCCGGGGGCGCTCGCGCGCAGGGCGTTGCTCACCAGCGCGCGCAGCGCCTGCGTCAGCCCCAGGACGGGCCCCCGCACCTCCACCGCCGCCGCCTCCGGCGCCACCCACACGCGCACGCGCCCGCCCGCCGCGCCCGCCGCGCCCGCCGCGCCCGCCTCGCCCGCCTCGCCCGCCGCGCCCGCCTCGCCGAGCGCCCCCTCCACCGCGTCCTCCACGAGGTCCCCGAGGTCCATTCGGAGGGCGCCGTCCCCCTCGCTCAGCGCGCCGCGCAGGCGCTCGATCACCGCCACGCACCGGCGCGCCTCGCCCGAGATCACGGCGAGGGCGTCGAGGGCGGTGGGGAGGGAGGGGGCGCGCAGGGGCTCCTCGCAGGCGAGCGAGATGGACGACAGGGGCGTGGCGAGCTCGTGGGCGGCGCCGGCGGCGAGGGTGGTGAGGGCGGCGAAGCGCTGCGCCTCCTCCGCCCGCCGCTCCGCCTCGCGGAGCGCCCGCTTGGCGTCCTCGGCGTCGCGCTGGATGCGCTGCGTGAAGTACACGATCATCACGCCCGCCGCGGCGCACGCCACCCACATCCCCTCCACGTGCAGCTGCATGAGCTGCGCCACCAGCGTCTCCGCGCCCCCGTGCGCGTGCCCCGCCGCGTGGCGCGCGTGGCAGCCCCGCGCCGCGTGCGATTCCCCGATTCGCGCCACCAGCGCCCCGAGCGAGCCGCGCTCGTACCCCACAAACAGCAGCCCCATGCTCGCCACGCTCTCCACCATCACCGCCCACGCCAGCGGCGCCGGCAGGGTGAGGGTGGCGAGGGTGATCTGGATGAGGTAGAGGAAGCTGAAGGGGTTGTAGGGGCCGCCCGTGAGCAGCAGGACCGCCGTCAAGAAGAGCACGTCGAGGCTCAAGACCAGCCACAGCGCCCCCACCCCCACCCCCCCCCGCCGCCGCGCCAGCCACAGGTGCGCCCAGGCGTTGCTCAGCCCCTCTAGGAGCCACAGCGCGGCGAGCTCGCGGAGGGGGGCGGCGAGGTGGAGCGAGAGGTCCACCCAGGCGATGAGCAGCGCCTGCCCCGCCAGCGACACCCAGCGGAGGTGCAGCACCCACCGCAGCGCGCGCGCCCGGTCGGCGGGGTCCGCGGCGGGCGCGGCGGGCGCGGCGGGCGCGGCGGGGGGCAGAGGCGGCGTCACGGCGCGCCCTCCCCCCACGCGCGGCGGGCGCCGCGGGGGCGCCAGCGGTCATTGAGCCACACCCACTGCGCGGGGTGGGCGCGCACGAGGGCGTCTAGGCGCTCCGTGGCGCGCGCGAGGGGGTCAGGGTGCGCGCTAAGGTCCTCCGCCGCCACCTCATACCACCCCCCCGCGCCGCGCGGCGCCGCCACCCAGAGCACCCGCGTGACGCGCCCTCGGCGGCGCGCGGCGGCGATGAGGCGGGCGGGGAGCGCCGCGGTGGGGGCGGGCGCGCCGAGGAAGGGGAGCGGGCGCGCCCGCCCCGCCACCGACTGGTCGATGAGGAAGCAGAGGGCCCGCCGCTCGCCCCCCGTCGGCGCGCGCAGCAGCCCCCGGAGCGCCGCGCCCGCCGCCCCCGGGTGCGTCACGCGCACGCCGAGGCGCGCCCGGCGCGCCGCGAGCCAGTCGCCGAGCGCCCCCGCCTTGGGGGCGGCCGCCACCGCCAAGAGCGGCGCCCCCCGCGCGGCGAGCGCCGCCCCGAGCAGCTCCCAGTGCCCGAGGTGCCCCGTGAGCGCCACCCACACCTCCCCGCGGGCGAGGCCGGCGCGCGCCTCCGCGAGCAGCGCCTCCGCGCCCGGGCTCAGGCGCACGCGCGCCGGCCCCGCGGGGGCGGCGAGCCACTCCCCCACGCGCCGCCCGAGGTCCGCCCACGACGCGCAGTAGCGCGCGGCGAGGGGCCACCCCCCGCCGAGCCGCCGCAGCCCCCCCAGCGCCACCCGCGCCGCCCGCGCCCCGCAGAGCCACAGCCCCACCCCCACCCCCACCCCGAGCGCCGCCCCGAGGAGGGGGCTGAGGCGCGGCGCGCGGGCGGCGAGCGCCGCGAGGGCGGTGAGGAGCCGCGCGGCGAGGGCGTGCCGGAGGGGGCGGGTGAGGCGCCGCAGCGCCCGCGCCCGCCCCTCAGCGCCCCCGCCCGCCCGCCCCTCTCGCGGCGTCACGCGCCGCCCTGATGACAGCCGCAGCCCGGCGAGCAGGCGGGGGCGGGGGCGGGCGCGGGGGCGGGGGCGGGCGCGGGGGCGGTGATATAGCCCTCGAGCGTCTGCAGGGCGAGGCGGTGGCGCCCGAAAGGGGGCATCACGTACACGCCGTCCACGAGCCCGCGCGCCGCCTCGAGCGCCTCGCGGGCGACGCGCACCCCCTCCGCCTCCCCCTCCCCCCGCTCCTCCGCCGCGCGCATACGCTCGAGGGTGGGCGCGGGGACGCGCATACCGGGGACGTTCTCGTGCAAGAACAGGGCGTTGCGGTAGCTCGCCAGCGGGCAGAGCCCCAGCATGATGGGCATCCCGAGCCCGCGCGCGTCGCTCAAAAAGCGCTCCACCTGGCGGGGGTCATAGACGGGCTGCGTCATCACCACCACCGCCCCCGCGTCGCGCTTGAGCTCTAGGCGGCGCAGCTCGCGCTCGTAGTCCACCGCCGCCGGCTCCGCCCCCGTGGCGCACACGAACGCCGTCGGCTCCGGCGTCTCCTTGCCCGCGGGGTCCACGCCGGCGTTGTAGCCGCTCAGGACGCGCAGCAGCTCCACGCTGTCGAGGTCATAGACGCCGCTCGAGTGGGGGTAGGGGCCCATCTTGGGGGGGTCGCCCGTGATCACCACGAGGTTGCGCACCCCCTGCAGGTGCGCGCCGAGGAGGTGCGACTGAAGCCCGAGGAAGCTGCGGTCGCGGCAGCACACGTGCACGATCGGCGAGAGGGGGGTGTGGTCGAGCAGGTGACGCGCCATCGCCACGTTGCACACCCGCAGACTCGCGCGCGGCCCGTCGGCGATGTTCACCGTCGTCACCCCCGCCGCCGCCAGCTCCCGCGCCGCCTCCACGCGCCGGCTGAGGTCAAAGCCCGCCGGGGGGTTGAGCTCCACGCTGGTGACCGGCTCGCCGCGCGCCAGGCGCGCCCCGAGCGCGCTCCGCTCGGCGAGGGGGACGCGCCCGGCGTCCCACCACAGGCGCGGGCGCGGCGGCGCGGCGCGCGGCTCCACCGCCTCGAGGCGCGCGCCCTCCACGGCCCCGCCCTCCCGCACCGCCTGCGCCATCCGCACGGCGCTCGCCATGCGCCGCACGTGCTGCGGCGTGGTCCCGCAGCAGCCGCCCAGCAGCGTCACGCCCGCCTTGAGGAGTCGGCGCCCAAAGACGGAGAAGTACTCGGGGTTGGCCACGTAGATGCTGCGCCCCTCGATGAGCTCGGGGCGCCCGGCGTTGGCCTGCGCGAGCACCGGGCGCCCGAGGCCCACCATGGGCGCCGTGACCTGATAGAGCAGCTCGGGGCCGCCGCCGCAGTTGGACCCGATCACGTGCGCCCCCGCGTCCACCAGGCGCTGCGCCACCGCCGCCGGGCGCTGCCCCTCCGCCCCCAGCCCGCTCGGCTGGAAGGTGTAGAGGGCCACCACGGGGAGGCCGGTGGGCAGCGCCAGCTCCACCGCCAGCTCGAGCTCCTGCAGCACCGAGAAGGTCTCCAAGCAGAGCACGTCCGCCCCCGCCGCCGCCACCGCGGCGATGTGCTCGCCGAGCGCCTCCTTCGCCCCCCCCCACGCCCCCCGCGAGAGCTCCGCGAGGGAGAAGCCCGTGGGCCCCACGCTCGCCGCCACCAGCGCCGCCTCGCCCGCCGCCTCGCGCGCCAGGCGCACGCCCTCCGCGTTAAGGCGCCCCACCTCGTCGGCCAGCCCGTGGCGCGCGAGCTTGACGCGGTTGGCGCCAAAGGTGTTGGTGGTGAGCACCTGCGCGCCCGCCTCGAGGTAGTCGCGGTGGACCTGCTTGACGAGCGCCGGCTGCGTCACGTTGCTGTGCTCAAAGCACTGGTTGAGGAACACGCCGCGCTCGTAGAGCTGGGTGCCCATAGCGCCGTCAAAGAGCACCCCGCCGCGCGCGGCGAGGGCCAAGAAGCGCGCGCCCCGCGCGCGCTGCGCGTCGCTGGGGGTGAAGTGGGAGGGCGGGGGGGCGGAGAGGGGGGGGCGAGGAGCGTCGCTCACGGCCGCGGAGTCACCTGTGTGTTAGGGGGTGGAGGGGGCCTTGGGCGCCGCGGGCGTGGGGCGCGGGAGGGCGGCGGGGCGCGGGGCGGAGGGCACCCCGCGCTCCTTGATGCGCAGCGAGGCGGCGAGGTCGTGCTGGAGCCGCTGCATCCCCTCGTGCCACACAAAGACCATAAACTCGCCGCCGCCCTTAAAGATGAGCGCCTTGCTCCCCTCAAAGGGCTCCACGCTCCACTGCGGCTGAATCTTGATCCCCTCCGGCGTCTTGATGAGCACCTCCTCCGAGAAGATCTCGCGCGGGGTGGGCACGCCGGCGGCGAAGGCGAAAATCCTGAGGCCCTGGTAGCGCACGGAGGGCTGCGACGACGCCTCCTTCACCACCAGCTCCATGGTCCCCTCGCCGCGCACCTCTAGGAGGCTGAGCTCAAGGCGCACCGCCGCCTCGCGGTAAAGCGGCGTGGGCGGCAGCGTGACGGCGAGCTGCCCCTGCGCGTCGCTCAGGGCCAAGGCCAGCTCGTGCGAGGCGCCGCCCCCCCCGTACTCCCCCTGCACCTCCCCGGGCATCTCCTCGTCCACGCGCGTAAAGGTCACGGCGCACCCGAACTCGGTGGGCGAGAGGGGGAGCGGCAGCTGCTGCAGCGCCTTGCCGAACTCGGGGCCGACGCGCCTCTTGACGAGCGCCACCGCCCGCGCGCACAGCGCCGCCCCCCCCTCCCCCTTAGGCGCGCTCCCGCAGCCGCTGAGCGCGGCGAGGGGCAGCGCGAGGGCGATGGCGAGGGCGACGGCGAGCCGCCGCGCGAGGGGATGGGCGGGGGGGAGGGCGCGGCGGGGCGCGGGGCGCGCGCGGCGCGGGGGAGGCGCCGAGGGACTCAGCGCGCAGGTCGTGGGCGTCTCGCGGTGGCGCATCGGGGGCTCCAGGGGCGGGGGGGGCGGGAGGGGC
>VGTA01000280.1 GCA_016874875.1 Deltaproteobacteria bacterium
ACTCACTCACTCACTCACTCACTCACTCACTCACTCACTCACTTAGGATATCTCCCTATGCTCAGCAAAATCGTGATCGCCATCGCCGTGTACGCCGCGGGCTTCTATAGCGGCCTGCAGTACCAGACCTCCGCGAGCCCCAAGGAGGCCACCCTCAAGCACCTGCAGGACCTCGGCGAGAAGGGGCGCGAGAAGGGCGAGAAGGTCCTGCGGGTGCTCCAGGAGGAGTGACGGTGTCCCTCAACCGCTGAGCGCGGCCGCCGTAGGCGGCGAGGAGGTGGCGGGTGAGCGCGACCGAGACTCCCGCGGCGCCCCCCGACGAGGGCGGCGGCCTCCTACTAGAGCTCTGCGCGCCGCCCACGCCGCTCGCCGATGAGCTCTTGGAGGAGGCGCGCGCGCGCGGCCTCCGCGCCCGCCGCGTCGCCCCCCTCGCCGGCGAGCCGAGCTTTGGCCTCGAGCCCCCCCGCGCCGCCGACGCCGCGCGCGTCCCCTCGGCGCTCGCCGCGCTCCTCGCCCCGCTCCGCGCCCCGCTCCTAGCGCCCACGCTCAGCCCCGCCGCCCCGGCGGCGCGCCCCGAGGGCCGCCCCTGGCGCCTGCACCTCCACGACGACGCCGGGCTGGCGGCGGCGCGGGTGGTGGTGCAGGGGGCGAGCGCCGCGCTCAGCGAGCGCCTCGCCGGCGAGCTGCGCGCCTGCGGGCTGCCGGAGGTGCGCGCGCAGCTCGGCGCGCCGCTGCGAGCGACGCTGCGCTACGGCGGCGCCGCCCCCCTGGCGCTGGCGACCGCCGCGTGGCGCGCCGCGCGCCTCGGCCTCGACGTGACCTGGGAGCGCGCGTGGGGGGCGCACGAGCAAGACGTGTGGCTCTACGCCCCCAACCCCGCGCGGCGCGGGGCGCGCCTGCGGGCGAGCGTCCCGCTGTGGCTCTGGTGTGACGACTCGGCGCGCGCGGAGCCCCTGCGCGCCGCCCTCGCCGCCCGCGGCTATGACGCCCGCCTCGCCCCCGGCGCCGCGCTCCTCGCCGCGCACCCGGCGGCGCAGGTGGGCGCGTGCCTCGGCCCCCTCGCCGAGGACCCCGACGAGGGCGAGCGCCTGCGCGCCGCGGTGGCGGCGCTGCTCGAAGGCGAGGGGGGCGACGCGGCGCGCTACCCCGCGCGCCTGCTCGACCCCGACCACCCTCTCCTCCTCGCCCTCGCGCCCCACGACATGCACCTCCGCGTCCTGTCGGCGCACGTGCTCTTGCCGTCGGCGGCGGCGCGCGTCGGGGCGCTGCGCCCGCGCGGGGGCGGCGACCTCGCGCGCTGGGCGGTGCGCGTGTGCTGCGACGACGACGCCCTCGCCGCCCTCGCCCTCCGCGCCCTCCACGCCGCCGGCTTCCCCCACGCCGCGCGCGGCGCGCCGCCCTCGGGGCGCGCCCTCGGCCTTGAGGTGCAGTGGGGTGAGGCGCGCGCCTTCCCGGGGGCGCGGCGGGCGCTCTGGGCGGCGCTCGAGCGCCTCCCCGCCCTCGACGCCCTCGAGCCGCGCGCCGAGGAGCCCGAGGGGCGCTGGGAGGCGCCCCTCCTCGACCCCGACGAGGTGCGCGTGACGCTCTGCGCCGCGGACCTCGACCCCGCGCGCCGCCGCGCGCGCCTGCGGGCTGCGGCGGCGGGCCTTGAGGTGGTGCTGTGCGCCGACGAACGCGAGGCGGCGCCCCTCGCGCGCGCCCTCGGCGACCTCCACCCCGCCGCCCTCGAGGCGCTCGACGCCGAGGGCTGGGGGGACCTCGTGGCCTCGCTGCCCGCCCCCTCCCGCGCCCTCGAGGCCCGCGCGGCGGCGCTGCAGGCAGAGCCCGGCGGGGGCGAGGAGCGCGGCGGGGAGGGCGCGGGGCCCTCACTCGGCCCGCGCGGCCTCGCCCTCGCGTGCGGCGAGGTGCGCTGCGGGCGCGTCCCCCTCGGCGTCGCCGCCTGGGTGCTGCGGGAGGTGGAGCGCTGCGTGGGGCGCCGCCCCGCCCTCGTGCGCGACGCCCGCCTCCCCCCTCACGAGCTGTGGGTGCTCGCCTGAGGGGCAGCCCCCCGCCGCCCACCCGCGCCCGCGCGCGGTGAGACGCGCGCCGCGCCCGCGGGAGTCGAGTTCGACGAGTCCCACCTCCACCAGCTCGCGCGCGTGGCGCTCGAACTCCTCCTTGGCGCCGAGGGCGCCCTGCAGGTCACGGCGCCACGCCGTGCAGGGCGCCTCGGGGGCGGCGGCGGCGCGGGCGGCGAGGGCGGCGAGCAGGTCCGCGGCGCCGGGCGTGAGCGCGGCGGGGTCGAGGCAGCGCGCCAGCACCCGCCAGGCGGCCAAGGCGTCGCTGAGCGCCTCGTGGGCGCGCCCCTCGCGCGCCTCGCCGAGCGCGTCGAGGGCGCGCGCGAGGCTGAAGCCCGCCCCCCCCTCCCCCCGCCGGCGCCGCCAGCGCTCAAAGGCGCGCTGCGCGTCGAGGGGGCGCCAGGGGGGCAGGGCGACGCCGTGGGCGCGCGCCTCGCGCGTGAGCAGCGCCCCGTCGGTGCCGCCCCAGGTGATGAGCGCGAGGGGGTCGTCGGGGCGGGGGCAGCGCGCCCGCAGGGGCGCGCACCACCCCCAGAGCGCCCCGAGCGCCTCGGGCAGCGGCGGGGCGGCGTCGGCGCGCTCCTGCGTGATGCCGGTGAGGCGCACGCAGAAGGGCGTGAGCGCGGGCTCGCGGGTGGGGCGCACATCGGTGGAGAAGAGGGCGAGCGGCGCGGGCCCAAAGGGGGCGAGGGCGGCGGCGCCCACCTCGAGCAGCTCGGCGCGGCGTGACTGCTGCGCGCGCTCGGGCGTCCCCGGCTCCCAGCAGGTCGCCTCCACGTCGAGGGCGAGCCAGAGCCCGAGGGGCGGCGGCGCCGGCGGCGGATTCAAGAGCCGCTCACGGGCGCGCTCACCGCGCTGAGGACGGCGCGCACGCGGGCGCCACCTCCTCCACGGCGTCGAGGAGGGCGCGGAGGTCGTTGAGCGTGAGCTCGGGATTCACCACCGCCGCGCGCACCACCGCGCGCCCGCCCATCAGCGCGTAGCCCACCAGCGCGCGCCGCGTCAGGCGCAGGCGCTCGCAGACCTCCTCGCTCGACCGCCCCACGTACTCAAAACAGACGTTGAGGAAGGGCGGCTCCTCGGTGAGGCGGAGGCGGGGGCGGCGGCGGACCTCGTCGGCGAGGGCGAGGGCGAGGTCGCGGAGGCGGTCTGCGCGCGCCGCCCACCCCTCGTCGCCGTGGTAGCGCCACGCCGCCCACAGCTTGAGCGCGTCGTCGCGGCGCCCGCACTGCAGCGAGCGCGTGCCGGGGTTGAGGGCGTCGCCGTCCGCCTGAAACAGGTAGCTCGCCGACTCCGAGAGCGCGCGCGCCGGCGCGAGGGGATCGCGCGTGAGGAGCGCCGAGCAGGTGAGGGGCACGCCCATGGCCTTGTGGGCGTCCCAGGTGAACGAGTCAGCGCGCGCGGCGCCGGCGCAGAGGGGGCGGAGGCGGGGCGACCAGAGCGCCGCGCCCCCAAAGGCGCCGTCCACGTGGAGCCACCCGCCCTCCCCCGCCGCCACGTCAGCGAGCGCGTCGAGCGGGTCAAAGGCACCGCGGACGGTGGTGCCGGCGGTGGCGTTGATCATCATGGGGCGCAGGCCGGCGGCGCGGTCGGCGCGCAGGCGCGCGGCGAGGAGGTCGGGGCGCATGCGCCCCTCCGCGTCGCACTCCACCGCCACCACGTGGGCGCGCCCGAGGCCCATCACGCCCGCGCCCTTGCGCACGGAGTAGTGGTCCTCCGCCGACGTGTAGAGTCGCGCCTCGCGCGGCAGCCCCTCCTCGCGCGCGCTCGGCCCAAACGCGTGGTCGCGCGCGCAGAGCATGGCGGCGAGGTTGGAGAGGCTGCCGCCGGGCGCGAACAGCCCCCCCCCCTCCCCCTCGGGGTAGCCGAGGGCGCGGCGCAGCCCGCGGAGCACCTCGAGCTCCATGAGCACCAGCGGCCCCGCCACCTTGTAGGTGTACATGGAGTGGTTGGCGAGGCTGGCGAGCATGTCGGCGGGGGCGGCGACGGGGTCGCGGCCGGCGAACAGCTGATTAAAGAAGCGCGGCCCCGACGTGGCGGGCGCGGCGCGCAGGAGCGCCACCACGTCGTCCATCACGGCGTGGAGCGGCGCGCCGCGCGCTGGCAGGGCGAGCGTGTGGCGGCGCGCCGCCTCCTCGGGGGGGAGGGGGGCGCGCACGGGCTCCGCGACATCGGCGCGGAGGAGCTCGAGCGCGTCGACGGAGAGGCGCGCGAGGGTCTCCTCGAGGGCGGCAGCGCCGCGCGGCCAAGGGGTGGTGACGAGGACAGGGGTGAGCGGCGCGTTCATGGGACCTCGGGGGGGGGCGGGGAGAGGGGGGCGGGGGGCGGGGCGCCCGAGAGCGCCGCCGTGAGGCTCTGGGCGACGTGCGCGCCGAGGGCGGCGTAGCCCTGCGCGCTGAGGTGCACGAGGTCGAGCTGCGCCCAGCGGGGGCGCGCGCAGGCCCAGCGCCACATCGCGCCCTCGCCCCCCATAGCGGCGAGGGTGTCGTAGAAGGCGCAGCCCTCGCGCGCCGCTACCCGCCGCTGCGCCTCGACGATGGGCGACAGGAGCGGGGGCGCGCGGAAGGCGCAGCGGTCCTTGTGTCGCTGCCAGCCGCGCTCGTCGGTCACCCCTGGCACGGGGTAGCGGAGGCGCCCGCGGCGCCGGCGGTGGAGGAGGGCGTCGGGGTCGCACACGCGCGCCGCGCGCCGCTGCGCGAGGAAGCGCAGCTCGCGCGCCCCCTTGCGCTTGCCGCGCGCCACCCGCAGCTCCGCGGCGCTCATGAGGCAGTCCGAGGGGCGTCGCCCAAAGTCTGGAGGGGCGATGAGCAGGCAGCCCGCCTCGGGCGCCTCGGCGCGCAGGGCGCGCACGAGGGCGGTGTAGTGCCGCTCGTACTCCTCGAGGTCGAGCTGCGGGCGCGCCGCGGAGTTGGTGCCGAGCCACACCGCCACCAGCGAGGGCGCCGCGAGGCGCGCGAGGGCCTCCACCGCGCCCTCCGCGCGCGTAGCAGCGCTCCGCACCGTGGCGCCGCGCACGCCGAGGGCGCTCAGCTCCGAGGCGCCGGTGCGCACATAGAAGCCGAGCAGGCGAAAGGAGGGCTCTTGGGGAAAGATGACGTCCGGGGCGGCGCTCGGGCGCTTGGCGGCGCGCGCCCGCCGCCACGCCCGCGCGTCCGCGTCGCGCACCGCGCGCCCACCCTCCACCTCCACGCGCAGGAGGTGGTCGGCGGGGAGCGTGAGGGTGAGGGTGGCGAGGCGCGGGGGCGCGAGAGGGGCGAGGGCGCCGCCGGCGTCCCCCGCGGGGACGCAGCGCGCTGGAGGCGTGGGCGGCGGCGGCGAGTCGGGGGGAGCGGGGGCG
>VGTA01000281.1 GCA_016874875.1 Deltaproteobacteria bacterium
CCCCTGCGCCTGCGCCCCCCCCCCGCGCCCCCCGCGCCCCTCGCGAGGCCGTGGGCGCTCTGGCGGCACCTCGTGCTCACCCTCGGCGTGCTCTGCGCGGCGGTGGCGGGGGTGGTGCTCGTGGAGCGCGCGGGGCGGACCGCGGAGGAGGAGGCCGCGCGCGTCGCGTCCACCGCGCGCCGCGTGGAGCGGGCGGCGCGCCCGGCGGAGGCGCCCTACCTGATTCCGCGCCCCCTCCCCTTCCCGGCGCCGCGGGCGCTCGGCGGGCAGCGCGACTACACGTTTGAGATCCCCGACGCCGAGTTTAAGCTGCGCGTGCGCGCCCCCGCCGGCTGGGCGGCGCGCCCCCTCAGCGGCGAGGTGGTCCGCTTTGAGCCCGCCCGCCCCAACGCCGATGAGCGGAGCACCCGCCTCACCTTCTCGGCAGGCTGCTTTGGGGACTGCGACGCCATCGAGGACAACATCGCCAACGCCCTCAAGGTGTACCTCCACGACCTCACGCGCCAGGGGCGCGCCCCCCGCCTCACCCACTGGCACGTCCACCACAGCGCCTGGGTGGAGTTCTCGGTGCTCACGGCCGAGGGCGACGTCACCCGCCTCACGGGCGTGAGCGTGCGCTGGTCGCCGCGGTGGCTCAACGCCCTCCGCTGCGAGCTGAGCGCCCCCATCGACTTCCCCGCCGAGAGCGAGGAGGTCCTCCACCTCGCCTGGGACCAGTGGGCGCCGCTGTTCGTCACCCGCTGCCGCGACTACGAGGTGCTCTCATGGGAGTGACGCCCCCCCTCTCGCTCTCCCCCGCCCCGCGCGGCGCGCGGCGGCTCGCCGTCGCGCTCGGGGCGCTCTACGCGCTCTGGCTCGCCCTCACCTCGCGGGACGTGGGCGTCCCGCGCGACGAGAGCGTCTACATGTACGCCGCCGACCGCGTGGTGGCGTGGCTCGAGGCCTGGCGCGCCGGCGGCCTCACCCTCGAGGGGCTCGTGGGGCGCGCGGCGGTGGCGCGCGGCTTTGAGTTCAACCACGAGCACCCGGCGCTCATGAAGGAGCTGTTCGCGCTCAGCCGCTGGCTCCTCCACGACCGCCTCGGCCTCATCGGCGACCCCACCCTCTCCTACCGCCTCCCCGCCATGCTCCTCAGCGGCCTCACCGTGAGCCTCACCGCCCACCTCGCCGCCCGCCTCGGCGGGCTCGCCGCGGGGCTGGGGGCGGGGCTGGCGCTGATGTCGATGCCGCACCTGTTCTTCCACGCCCACCTCGCCTGCTTCGACGCCCCCGTCACCGCGCTGTGGCTCCTCGTGTGCCTCGCCTACCTCCGCGCCGCCGAGCGGGGCACCCTCGGCGCCGCCCTCGGGGCGGGGGTGGCGTTTGGGCTCGGCTTCTCCACCAAGCTCAACGCGGCGTTTGTGCCTTTTGTGCTGCTCGCCCTCAGCCTCGCCCACCTCGCCCACCTGCCCCGCGCCGCCCGCGGCGCCTGGGCGCGGCGCTACGCCCTCATCGGCGCGTGCGTGGCGGTCGTGGGCCTCGGCGTCTTTTGGGCGCACTGGCCCTGGCTCTACCATGACGGCTGGGCGCGGCTGCTCTGGTACATCAACTTCCACGCGCGCCACGAGCACTACCCCGTGGACTACTTTGGGGCGCTGCTCTCCCGCCCGCCCTTCCCCATCAGCTTCCCCTTCGTGATGACGCTCGTGTCGGTCCCCGTGGCCACCCTCGCCCTCGGCGCGGTGGGGGCGTGGGGGGCGGGGCGCGGGGCGTGGGCGCGGTGGCGGGCGCGGGGGGCGGGGGCGGGCGGCTACCCCGTGGAGCTGCTCCTGCTCGCCAACCTCGCCTTCCCCATCGCGCTCATAGCGCTGCCGAGCACGCCCATCTTTGGCGGCACCAAGCACTGGCTGCCCGCCATGCCCTTCCTGTGCGTGCTCGCCGGACTCGCCTTTGCGCGGCTCGCGGCGGCGGCGGGGGGCGGGGGGCGCGGGGCGCGCGGGGTGCGCGTGGCCCTCTGCGCGGGGGTGATGTTCGCCCCGAGTCTCCTCGACACGGCGCGCGACGGCGCCCACGGCGCCGCCTGGTACAACGAGCTGGCGGGGGGCGCCCCTGGCGCGGCCGCGCGCCGCCTGCCGCGCAACTTCTGGGGCTACAGCGCCGTGGGCGCCCTCCCGCAGCTCAACGCGGAGGCGGAGCGCGGCGCGGAGGTGTTTTGGCACGACGCCACCGGCGCCGCCGTCCACCGCTACCGCCTCGATGGGCGCCTGCGCCCCGACGTCGCCGCCACCGGCGACTGGACCTACCCCTACGCCGCCTGGGCGGTCTACCACGACCAGCGCGACAAGCGCGCCGAGGAGGTGGACCTGTGGTGGGCGTACGGCGAGCACCTGCCCGTGGGGGGAGTCTTTGTGGACGGGGTGCAGCTCATCGGCGTGTACCGCGCGCCTTGAAATCTCGGCGCGTTCTCTCTAAACCCCCCCCTCAGCGCCCACCCCCGCCCCCAGGACCCCCCCCATGGACCCCCACAGCCGCACCGCCCGCGCCGAGGAGCTCGCGCAGCGCCTCAACCGCAAGATGCTCCGCGCCTCCAAGGAGTTTGACCTGCTCGAGCCCGGCGACCGCGTGATGGTGGCGTGTCGGGGGGCAAGGACAGCTACACGCTGCTCGACCTGCTCTGGCGCGCCCGCGAGCGCGTCCCCTTCCGCTTTGACCTCATCGCCGTCCACCTCGACCAGCGCCAGCCCGGCTACGACGGCGCCCCGCTGGCGGGGTGGCTGGCGGGCTTCGGCGCCCCCTACGAGATTCTGAGCGAGGACACCTACTCCATCGTCAAGGAGCTCACCGCCGAGGGCGGCACCTACTGCGCCCCCTGCTCGCGCCTGCGCCGCGGAATCCTCTACTCGGCGGCGGCGCGCCTCGGCTGCAACAAGATCGCCCTCGGGCACCACCGCGACGACTCGCTCGAGACGCTCCTCATGAATCTCTTCTACTCGGGGCGCCTGCAGGCGATGCCGGCGGTGTACACCACCGACGACGGGCGCTTTCGCGTGATTCGCCCCCTCATCGAGTGCGGCGAGGACGAGATCGCCGAGTACGCCCGCGAGCGCGCCTTCCCCATCCTGCCCTGCAACCTCTGCGGGAGCCAGGACGGCCTCAAGCGCGCCGAGACCAAGGCGCTGCTCGCGCGCCTCGAGGAGGGCAACCCCATGCTCCGCGACATGATGCTCGCCGCCCTCAAGAACGTGCGCCCCACCCACCTGCTCGACCGCGGGCTGCTCGCGCGCCTCGCCGCTGAGGGGGCGGGCGCCGCCCCCCTCAGCGGCGAGGCGGCGGAGGGCGCGCTCGAGCCCTCGCCGCACGCCCTCGTGCAGATCGAGGGCTGAGCGGTGCGCGCGCCGCCCGCCCCCGCCCCCGCCCCCGCCCCGGACCCGCGCGCGCGCCTCGACGCCCGCCTCCATCTCGTCACAGGAAAGGGCGGCGTGGGGCGCACCACCACGGCGGTGGCGCTCGCCCGCGCCTTCGCGGGGCGGGGGCTCAAGACGCTGCTCTTGGAGGCGGCGGACCCCGAGCAGGCGCAGGGGGCCGCGCTCGCCGACGCGGAGGCGCCCGAGGCCCCCGCCGCCCCCTCCGCCCTCGCCCGCGCCCTCGGGCGCGCCGCCCCCGCCCTGCCGAGCGCCAGCGCGCCGGCGGAGGTGGAGGCGCGGCTGTGGGCGGGGCAGCTGGTGGCGGGGGAGGGGCACGAGCGCTTCCTGCGCTCCCTGCTGCCCATCGAGCGCCTCACTCGGGCGGCGCTCCAGTCGCGCCCGCTCGCCCGCTTCCTCGGCGCCGCCCCCTCGATGTATGAGCTCGGGCTGTTCTACCACCTGTGGCGCGTCCTCGAGGAGGGGCAGTTCGCGCGCGTGGTGCTCGACCTGCCCGCCACCGGCCACACCCTCGCGCTCACGCGCCTGCCCGGGCAGCTCGAGCGCATGGCGCGGCGGGGGCCGGTGGTGGAGGCGCTGCGGCGGGGGCGCGCCCTCCTCTGCGACCCGGCGCGCGCCTCGCTGTGGGTGGTGGCGCTGCCCGAGCGGCTGCCCGTGAGCGAGGCGCTCGACCTCTCGGCGGCGCTCGCCGAGGACGGCCTCCCCACCGCCGGCTTTATCCTCAACCGCCTCCCGCCCCCCCCGCCCCCCGAGGGCGCCCTGCGCGCCCTGCGCGCCCCCCCCGCCCACGCCCGCGCCGCCCTCGCCCGCCTGCTCAGCGCCCCCGCGCTCCGCGGCGAGCTCGAGGCGGTGGCGCCAGCGCTCCTGCTCCGCGAGCGCCCCGCCGCCGACGCGCGCGCCGCCGAGGCCGCCGGGTGGCTGCGGGGGGAGCGCGGCGACCTCGGCCTCTCCGCCGACGCCGCCGAGGCGCTGCGCGCCGCCCTCGCCCCCCAGGACGCCGCGCGCGCCGCCGACGCCGCCGAGGCGCTGCGCGCCGCCCTCGCCCCCCAGGCCGCCGCGCGCGCCGCCCTCCGCGCCGCCCTCCGCGCGCGGCGGGTGGTGGTGTGCTGCGGGGCGGGGGGCGTGGGCAAGACCACCACCGCCGCCGCCCTCGCCCTCGCCGGCGCGCGCCTAGGGCGGCGGGTGCTCGTGCTCACCATCGACCCGAGCAAGCGCCTCGCGCAGGCGCTCGGCGTGAGCGAGAACACCCCGCGCCCCGCCCCCCTCAGCCCCGAGCGCCTGCGCGCCCTCGGGGTGCCCGAGGGCGGCGCGCTCTCGGCGTGGCTGCTTGACCCGCAGCGGGTGTCGGACGGCGTGGTCCGCGCCCGCGCCCCCCGCGGCGCCGACGAGCTCCTCAGCAACGTGATCTATCGCGAGGTGAGCGGCATGGTGGCGGGCATGCAGGAGTACACGGCGGTGGAGGCGCTGCGCGGTTTCGTGCGCGACGACTCCTACGACCTCATCGTCCTCGACACCCCCCCCGCGCGCCACGCGCTGCGCTTCCTCGACGCCCCCGAGCGCGTGGCGTCCTTCCTCGACAAGCGCATCTTCCGCCTGTTCGTGCCCGACCGCGAGGGCCTGCTCGGCAAGCTCGCCGGGCGCGTCATCGACGAGGTGCTCGACCGCGCCTTTGGCGCCCAGGCGCGCGAGGACCTCAAGGAGTTCTTTGAGCTCTTTAGCCAGATTCTCGACCACCTCAACGGCAACCAGCGCGAGATGGGCGAGTTCTTCCGCGGCCCGCAGATCTCCTTCTACCTCATCACCACCCCCCACGACGAGGTCCTCGCCGAGGCGCGCTACTTCCGCGAGCAGGTGAGCGCCCGCGGTCTGCCCTTTGGCGGCTTTGTGCTCAACCGCGACGCCGGGGTAGGCGAGGGCGAGGGCGAGGGCGAGGGCGAGGGCGAGGGCGAGGGCGAGGGCGAGGGCGAGGGCGACCGC
>VGTA01000282.1 GCA_016874875.1 Deltaproteobacteria bacterium
CGAGCGGTCCGCGCTGAGCAAGAGGAGCAGCGCGGGGCCGTCGCCCTGCTCCTCGGCGAGGGCGAGGAGCGAGGGCAAGAACAGCTGCCGGGTGCGGTCGTGGGGGAGCGCCACCCACGAATCGAGGGCCTCGCCGAGGCGCCCGAGGCCCACCTGCGCCTGGAGGCGCGCCTCCACCCACGCCGGCTGCGTGGCCGGCTCGGGGCGCCAGAGCGCGCAGACGTCGAGGAGCGCGCCCCACGCCCGCTCGCTGAGGCAGCGGAGCGTGAGCCACTGCCCCGCGCGCTCGTGTGCCGGGTGCAGCGCCAGCACGTCGCGCCAGCAGCGCGCCGCCTCCTCGGGGCGCCCGAGCGCCTGCTCGTAGAGCTCGGCGAGGAGCTCAAGGAGGTGGACGCGCCCCGTGGCGCGCGCCGGAATCGCCTCCTCGTAGCGCGCCGCCAGCGCCTCCCACTCCCCGAGGGCGCGCGCCACCTCGTCGAAGGCCTCGAGGGCGCGGCGGTCGCTCGGGCGCATGTTGAGGTAGGCGCCCCAGGCGGCGAGCAGGCGCGCCGGGGGCGCCCCCGCCCCCTGCAGCGCCTCCGCCTCTTGCTTGAGGAGGGGGGCGAGGTGCGGACTCTCGAGGTCCCGGCTGAGGGCGATGCCCTCCCCCACTAGGCGGGCGCGCGCCGCGGCGGGCCAGCGACTCTTGGGGGACGACACGAGCCACTCGAGCCAGTCCTCTGCGCGCCCGAGGCCGCGCAGGGCGTCGAGCAGCGCCTCCGCGAGGCGCCACTCGTGAGGCGCGTAGTTAAAGGCGCGCGCGAGCCACTCCACCACCGCGTCCTCGCCCACCCCCGCGAGCGGGGCGAGGGCCGCGGCGCGCGCGGGCGCCTCCTCGCCCGCTCGCCCGCGCTCACGACCGAGCTCACGACCGAGCTCACTCTGCGTGGCCTCGAGCTCCTCGTCCACCGTCTCCACGTCCTCCGCCGGGAGCGCCGCGTGGCGCTCGACGTGCGCGCGGACGCGCGCCAGGCGCTCCGCGTAGAGCAGCACGTCGTCCACCCACCCCGACAGCCCCTCGGCGCCCTCGCGGAGGAGCCAGCCCTCCACCCCCGCCCGCCCCTCACCGCTCATCACCAGCAGGTCGAGGTCGAGCTCCACCTCCTCAGCGCGCCCGAGAGAGAGCGACCCGAGCAGCGCGTGGTACGCCGCCGCCTCTAGGCCGCGCGCCCGCCTCGCCTGCGCCTGCGCGCGGAGGAGCGCCTGCTTCTTGGGCACGCTCGCCGTGTGGCGGAGCTGAAGCGACAGCAGCGCGTCGAGGGGCCCCCACGCCTCCTCAGCGCGCGCGAGGCGGATGAGCGCGCGCAGGTCCACCACGCTCGGCGCGATGCGCGTGGCCTCCTCGGCGAGGTCGGCGCTGAGGTCAAGGGCGCCGCGCGAGAGGGCGGCGCGGCGCGCGGCCTCTAGGAGCAGGCGCGCGCGCTCCTCTGGGGGCACGCTCGGGTCGCGCCCCCCCCGCACCAAGAACTCCTCAGCGCGCTCGACGTCGCCGTGCGCGTCGAAGGCGTCGAGCAGCGCCTCCTCCGCCCCCGCCACCCCCCGCCGCGCGAGGCGCTCGAGGCCGCCAAGGGCGTCGGCGCGGGCGGCGGCGCGGGCGGCGTGCCCGGGGCCGTGCTCGCTCGCCTCCACCGCGAGGGCGTAAAAGAGGCGCGCCACCTCGAGGCGCCCGAGGCGCCCCTCGGCGCAGGCGCCGAGGTCGCGCGCGAGGGGGGCGCGCTGCGCCTCGGGGGCGCCGCCGAGGAGGGCGCGCGCCCAGGCGCCCACGTCGTCCACGTGCGACACGCGCAGGTCCACCAGCGCGGCGAGGTCGGCGCCCTCAGCGCGCTGCTGGCGGAGCGCCTCGTCCACGATCTCGCGCGCGAGCGGGCGCAGCGACGCCTCGAGCTCGATGGCCGCCCGCATGAGCCCCACCCCCCGCGGCACCTCGCGGTGCAGCACGCCGAGGCGCCCCGCCTCAAAGAGCACCACCGCCCGCTTGGTGGGCGACGGCACCAGCGCGGGCGCGCGCTCCGCCAACATCAGCGCCTCGGCGGGGAAGCCCATCGAGAGCAGGCGGTCGATGAGGCGCAGCAGCGAGCTCCACGCCGGCAGGCGCCCGCCCTCGCGCTGCGCGCGGAGCTGAGGCCAGCGCAGCGTCATGTTCTCGGAGAGGTTGAGCGGCGGGTCGGGGAGGGGGGCGAGCGCCGCCTCCGCCTCCGCCCAGCGGGCGCAGAGGGCGAGGCCGAGCCCCCAGCGCGCCCGCTCCGCCAGCCCCGCGCCGCGCTCCGCCGCCCGCCCGAGGCCGGCGAGCGCCGCCGCCGCCCGCCCCTCAGCGCCCTCAGCGCCCTCAGCGCCTCCCGCGCCCTCAGCGCCCCCTGCGCCCTCAGCGCCCCCCGCGCCCTCAGCGCCCCCCGTGGCCAACAGCAGCGCTCGCAGATGCAGCGAAGAGGCGCGCGGCCACTCGCGAGACGCTTCTGCGCGTTGAGCTTCTTGACCATCAGCGTTAGAGTGTCGCACCACAGACGAGCCACTGCTCACAAGCGCTCTCCTCAGTCTTCTTCAAGGGTCCCTCGCGGGGGGGGCAGCGCATAGCTTAAACGATTCCCGCGCGGGATGCACCCGTTGAACGCCACCTGAATGCGCAAGAGCCCCCACGCCCCCCCGCCCCCCCCGCGCGCCCGCCGCGGCGCCGCGCCGCGCGCCCTCGCGCTCGCCGCGTGGCTCTGCGCGTGCTCCACGCGCCCCCCCGACCCGCCGCCGCCCCCCCCCGCCAGCGACGCCCTCATGGGCCCGCCCCTCAGCCTGCTCGAGGCCACCGAGGAGAGCGTCCACGAGGTCACCGCCCCGGGGATCGCGCTGCACGTGCAGCGCAAGCCGGAGCGCACCCTCGCCTCACTGCAGCTGTGGCTGCGCGCCGGCGCGCAGCTCGAGGGGGCGCGGGAGCGCGGGGCGGCCACGGCGCTGCCGCTGCTGCTGCTCGGCGACGAGCGCGACCCCACGTCGCTGCGGGCGCAGCTCCGGCGTTTGGGCGCGCAGGCGCGCGCCTGGACCAGCGCCGACCGCGCCGTCCTCGAGCTCACGCTCACGCCCGAGGGACTCCCCGACGCGCTCGCGCTGCTCGCCGGCGCCGTGCGCGCCCCCCGCTGGACCCCCGAGGCGCTCGAGCGCGTCAAGCGCGAGATGATCGCCCACCAGGAGCGCGCGCGGAGCTGGGCGGGGCGGCGCCTGCTCGACCGCCTCCTGAGCGACGTCTACGGCGCGCACCCGAGCGGGCGCCCCGTCACCCCCGCCGCCGAGGAGCTCGACGCGCTCACCCTCGACGGGGCGCGCGCCTTCTACAACGCCACCTACGCCCCCTCCTCCGCCTACCTGATCTGCGTGGGGCCCGTGGAGGAGAGCGCGCTGCGCGCCCTCGTGGACGAGGCGTGGCGCGGCTGGCGGAGTCCGGCGAGCGCCGACCGGGGCGGCGTGGACGCCGGCGGCGCCCCCCCCGCCGCCGCGCCGCGCGCCGCGCCGCCGCCCCTCGACCTCAGCGCCGCGCGCGGCCCGCGGGTGGAGGTGGAGGTGGCGCAGGCGGGGCGCGCGCAGGCGCTGCTGGGCTTCCCCGTGGGCCCCCTCACGCCGGAGACGGTGGCGCACCTCGACCTGCTCGGGCTGCTCCTGGCGGGGGAGGGCGACGGCGCGCTGCACCAGGCGGCGCGGCGCGCGGGCGTGAATCTGACGGGGGCGCGGGTGTTCCCCGTCACCCCCGACGGCCCCGGCGCCCTCGTCCTCAGCGCCGAGGTGCCCGCGAGTCAGATCGACGCGCTGTGGCGCGTCCTCCTAGAGCAGCTCAGCGACCTGCGCGCGCGCCCGCCGCGCCTGCGCGCTCTAGAGCAAGCCAAGCTCATCTTTGAGCGCGAATCGGCGCGGAGCAACGAGACGCTGAGCGGGCAGGCGCGCCGCCTGGGCTTTTTCGCGGTGCGCTGGCCCCAAGAGGACGCCCTGCTGCGCTATGCGCGCGCCATCTCGCAGGCGCGCCCCGACAACATCGCCGCGCTCCTGCGCGACGTGGTCACCCCCGGTCGCCTGAGCGCCCTGGTGCGCAGCCCCGCGCCCGAGGGCGTGGGGCCCGACCTGTGGGCGGAGCGCCTGCGGGAGCTCGTGGGGGTGCTGATGGACCCGCGGCGCGTGGACCTGCGCCCGGGGCTCAACGCCCTCAACGCCAACACCACGCTGCTCTTTGACCCCGCCAAGATGGACGGCGTGGTGACGGTGCGCGCGGCGGTGCCCGTGCGCCCCCGCCTCGGGCGCACCGCCGACCTCGCCCTCGCCCACTGGCTCGCCGCGCAGATGAGCGAGCGGCAGATGCACGAGCCCGCCTTCAGCGCCCAGTTCAACGACGAGTCCCTCACCCTGAGCGCCACGGTGGCCGCCACGCAGCTCGAGGACGCCCTCGCGGGGGTGGTGCAGCGCCTCCGGCAGCCCCCCCTCCGCAGCGAGCCGCCGTGGTCGAGCGACGCCCTCGAGCGCGCGCGCCTCCACGCCCTCTCGGCGCTCAGCCTCACCCGCTACCAGCCCTGGCAGCGCCTGCGGCACCTCGAGCGGCGCGCGCTGCTGGCGTTCGACGCCCCGCCGCTGCCCTCGCCCCACGAGCGCCACGCGGCGCTGCAGGAGCTCGGGGCGTCGAGTCTCACGCGCTGGTACCAGGAGCACGTGCAGGGGGCGCCGGCGCTCATCACCGTGAGCGGCGACGTGACCGCCGCGCAGCTGAGTCGCGCCGTCTCGCCGCTCACCGCGTCGAGCGCATCGGTGGTGGCGGCGCCGATGCCCGAGGGCGCCCTGCGCCCGCCCCTGCCCGGCGCGCCCCTCACGCAGTGCCGCGGCGCCCTCGAGAGCGCCGACCACGCGCGCGCGTGGCTGAGCCTCACCTTTGACCTGCGCGCGCTGCCACCCGAGGACTGGGCGGCGCTCTCGATGCTCGAGGCGGCGCTCACGGGGCCGCTGCTCGACCTCAGCGGGCGGCTGAGCGCGGAGGCGGGGGGCGACCGCCTCCGCGCGCAGCCGCACCGCGCGGGGCAGCCGCCGCGCCTGAGTCTGGCCGTGGAGGTGAATCCGGAGCGCGCGGGGGAGGCGACGAGGGCGATCACGGCGGCGGTGGAGCGGCTGCAGGCCGCGCCCCTCTCCGCCGACGAGCTGCGCCAGCTCCGCGCCTACGCCCGCGCCGCCCACGCGCACCTGATGTCGACCACGGCGGGGCGCGCGGCGTGGGTGAGCCGCATGTGGCTGGCGGGCTGGCGCGGCGCCGAGGGCCCCGACGGGCCTCGCCGGGCCTGGGAGCGCGAGCTCGAGGGCGTCACGGCGGAGGGCCTGCGCCGC
>VGTA01000283.1 GCA_016874875.1 Deltaproteobacteria bacterium
GCGTCGCGCACGCCGAGCGCGCGCTGCTCGAGGGCGGCGGCGGCGTGGAAGCGCTGGAGGCGCGCGGGGTGCCAGCGGCGCAGGTAAGACGAGAGCGCCCCGTTCACGCGCTCGGGGGCGAGCGCGGGGCGCGGGCGCAGCCCTAGGCGCTCAAAGGGGCACGCGTCGGGCGGCAGGGGCGTGAGCTGCGCGCAGGCGCCGCACCAGCCGCGCGACTCGACCTCGGCGCCGCAGTCGGCGCAGGCGCGCGGGGGGAGCGCGGGGAGCGGGGGCAGCACGCGCGTGACGGCTTAGACGCTGAAGCTCTCGCCGCACCCGCAGGTGCGACGCGCGTTGGGGTTCTGGAACTTGAAGCCGGCGCCGCTCAGACTCTCCACGTAGTCCACCTCGGTGCCCATCAGGTAGAGGTAGCTCTTGCTGTCGATGAAGAGGCGGACGCCGTGGCTCTCGAGCTGGCGGTCGCCCTCCTTGGCGCCCTCCGAGAACTCCAAAAAGTACGTAAAGCCCGAGCAACCGCCGCCGCGGACGCCCACGCGGAGACCATCGGTGGGCTGCTCGCGCTTGGTGAGCATGTCGCGGACTTTCTCTGCTGCGCTGTCGGTGAGTGTGATCATGGTGAGCTCGCTTTGGGGTGGGTGGGGGGGAACACGAAACACCACTCGTACTATAAGCGCGTGCCGCCGCAAAGGCAAGCGCGTCCGCCGCGGCGCGCCGTGCTCCTTGCGCTCCTTGCGTTTGATCCGATTTGAATGCAAGCTGAACACCCCCTCCCCCTAGGAGTCTCGCCATGCCCCCACCCGCCGCGCCCGCCGCGCCCTCTCCCCGCGCTCCCCTGAGCGCCGCCGACGCCAAGGAGCTGCTTAAGGTCGCCGCCCTCCGCGCCACGGCGCCGAGGCTGGCGGTGATGCAGCTCTTGGCGGAGGAGAGGCGCCCCCTCTCGCACACGGAGGTGGTGCAGCGGCTCGGCAGCGGCGAGTGGGACCAGGCGACGCTGTACCGCAACCTCGTCAAGCTCACCGAGGTGGGGCTGGCGCGGGTGGCGAGCGAGGCGGCGGGCGTCAAGCGCTACGAGCTGCGCGGCGCGCCCCACAGCCCTCGCCAGCTCCATCCTCATTTCGTGTGCAACGGCTGCGGGGGCGTGTCGTGCCTGCCCGAGGTCACCGTGGCGCAGGACCCCACCGCCCTCCTCGCGCTCGGCGCCGGGTGGCGCGAGGCGGCCCTCGCCGCCTCTGTGCATTTCGTGGGGCGCTGCCCCGCGTGCGCTGGCTAGGGGCGCGGGCGCGTGGTGCGGAACTCGATGGGGTCCTCGTAGCCGCGCCCCTCAAAGATTCGCTGCACAAACACCCCCGGCAGGTGGATGTCCTCCGGCGCGAGCGCGCCGATGGGCACCAGGTGATCCACCTCCACCACCGCCACCCGCGCGGCCATCGCCATGTGGGGGCTAAAGTTACGCGCAGTGCCCTTAAAGCGCAGGTTGCCGAAATGGTCGCCCACCTCGGCGCGCAGGATGGCGAAATCGGCGCGGAGGGGCAGCTCGAGCAGGTAGCGGCGCCCGTCGAGCTCGCGGACCTCCTTGCCCGCCGCCACCTCGGTGCCCACGCCCGTGGGCGTGAGGAAGCCGCCGAGGCCCACGCCGCCGGCGCGGATGCGCTCGGCGAGCGTGCCCTGCGGGTTGAGCTCCACCTCCACCTCGCCGGCGAGCATCTGCTCCTCGAGGTCGGGGTTACCGCCCACAAAGCTGCACACCACACGCCGAATCTGGCGCTGCTTGAGGAGCACCGCGAGCCCCTTGCCCTGGTTGCCGCAGTTGTTGCTGATGATGGTGAGGTCGCGCACGCCGCGGCGGTGCAGCTCGCGGATGCAGTTCTCGGCGTTGCCGCTGAGCCCAAAGCCCCCCGACATGATCGTGGCGCCGTCCCACACGTCGGCGAGCGCCTCCTCGGCGCTAGCGTAGACCTTCTTGGAGCGACGAGGGGGCGCGGGGGGCGCGGGGGGCGCGGGGGGCGCGGGGGGCGGGGGACTCGCGGAGCCCGTGGAGATCATCGACATCGCTAGAGCGCCTCTCGAATCGCGTCTAGGCAGCGCGCCAGCCCCTCATCGAGCTGCTCGCGGGTGACGCACAGGGGGGGGGTGATAAAGAGCTTGAGCTCCTTGTAGAGCGCGTGCACGCGGCGCGCCCTGAGGCCCGCCTTGAGGCGGTCGCCGAAGCCCGGCGGGACGTCGTCGGCGAACTCGAGGGTGCCAAACAGCCCCAGGCAGCGCCCCTCGCCGCACCACGGCTCCGCCTCGAGGGCGCGGAGGCGAGCGGCGAGGTGAGCGCCCTGGCGGGCGGCGTTGCCGATGAGGTCGCTCTCGCGGTACGCCTCGATGGTGGCCACCGCCGCCGCGCACGAGATGGGGTGCGCGTAGCTGGTGAGGCCGCACCAGAGCGTGTTCTTCTGAAAGTGCTCGGCGATATGCGGGCGCATCATCACGGCGCCGAGGGGGGCGTAGCCGCTCGTGATGCCCTTGGCCATCGTCATCAGGTCGGGCACCACGCCCCAATGGTCCACGGCGAACCACTCCCCTGTGCGCCCAAACCCGCTAAAGACCTCGTCGGCTACCAGCAGGATGCCGTAGCGGTCGCAGAGGGCGCGCAGCGTCTGCCAGTAGCCGTCGGGGGGCACAAAGCCGCCGTTGGAGCCGGTGAGCCCCTCGGCGAAAAGGGCGGCGATCTGGTCGGGGCCCTCCATCTTGATGATGTGCTCGATGTGGGTGGCGCACTGCATCTTGCACGTGGCGCGCTCGAGCTGGAAGGGGCAGCGGTGGCAGTAGGGGTCCTCGGCGCGCAGGACGCCCCACAGGCCCGGCTCAAAGGGCAGGCGCCGCTCGTCACCCGTGAGCGAGAGCGCGCCCATGCTCGCGCCGTGGTAGCTGCGCCGGCGCGCGATGACCTTCTTGCGCCCCGTCACCATGCGGGCGATCTTGTAGGCGTTCTCCACCGCCTCTGAGCCCGAGAGGCACAGGAAGGCGTGGCTCATGTCGCCCGGCGTCACCTCGGCGAGCAGCTCGCCGAGGCGCGCCTTGGCCTCAAAGACGGCGGCGGGGTGGGCGCAGGCGAGCTCGTCCGCCTGTCGCTTGATGGCGGCGATGACGCGCTGGTCGCCGTGGCCGAGGTTGCAGTTGAACACCTGGCTCTCAAAGTCAAACCACCGCTCGCCGGCGTGGTCGGTGAAGCAGGCGCCCTCGCCCCCCGCGATGGGGAGGGGGGAGGCGCTCGCCTGTGCGGTCCAGGTGTAGAGGATGTGCTGCGCTTGTCGGCGCGCGAGCTCAGGGTTGAGGGGGGGCTGGCTCAAGGAGGTCTCGCCTCTTGCGTGGGGGAGGGGGGTGGGGTTGAGCCAACACGATTTCTTGAGGGTCTGCAATATGAGTTTTGTTTCATGATGTTTCATGATGTTTCATGATATTTCATGCGTCTCATGCGTCGCTTGAGACGGGCGTGAGAGGGTCATGAGACGGCGAGGGGGCGCCTCGCGGCGCCTCGCGCTCTGCGCCCACTGAGCGCCGCTGATGCTCTGATGTTCTGATTTACTCTCAGAGCGCTTTGCGGCATACTCCCGCAGATGTGTGCCTGGCGCGCGGAAGTACGCGCGCCCTCTCCACACGAGATAAAGGTGAGACCGCATGAGCAAGAAGCCTGTTGATGAGATCGAGGACGACGGCGACGAGGGGTTTGAGGGCGAGCGCCGCGTGGTGCAGTTGATCGACGACACGGGCGCCACCCTGCCCGCCGAGGTCGTCGTGGAGCTCACCGTGGAGGGCAACCTCTACGCGCTCCTGACGCCCTCGCAGCCCGTGGTGGCGATCCTCTGTGAGGACATGAACGACGAGGAGGCCCCCCTCGAGGAGCTCGAGCCCTCCGAGATCAGCGGCGAGCTGATGCACCACATCAACAGCGCCCTCCGCGACTTTGGCGCCGCGCTGCAGGTGCGCGCCGACGAGTTCGTGCTCGACGGCGACCTCGCCCCCGAGATCTATGAGGAGAGCGAGCTCATCGAGCTCGAGGGCGACGAGGAGACGCTCGAGTACCTCCTGATCGTGGACGTGGAGGACGGCATGAAGCGCTACACCGTGGCGCTCCCCACCGAGCCCCTCATCTACCCGGCGGAGATTCTCGCCGGCGAGAAGGCGCGCCTGCTCTCGGACGAGGAGCTCGAGCGCTACCAGGAGGTCTTTGAGGCGGCGCTCAACGGGGATGACGGCGACGAGGACTGAGCCGCCTCAGCCCCGGGCGGCGGCGGCGCTGAGCGCCGACTCCATGCCATAGACCTTGCAGAAGCCCGCCGCCTCCGCGCCCGTAAAGGCGCGGGCCTGCTCGCCGTAGGTGGCGCCCCGCCCGAGCATCGAGTGCGCGGAGCGGGCGCCCACGGCGGTGGCGACGCCCTTGAACAGGCGCACGCGCACCTCGCCGGTCACGCGCCCCTGCAGCGAGGCGAGGCACACCTCGATGTCGCGCATCGCCGGGTCAAAGAAGAGGCCGTTGTGGAGCGCGTCGCTGTACTGGGCGCTGAGGACGCGCGCGAGGGCCTCCTGCTGGCGCGTGAGGACGAGCTTCTCGAGGGCGCGGTGCGCCTCGATGAGGACGTAGGGGCCGGGGGCCTCGAACGCCACGCGCCCCTTCACGCCGAGGACGGTGGTGCCCACGTGGACGCCGCGCCCCACGCCGTGCGCGCCCCCGAGGGCCGCCACGCGCTGGATGAGGGCGATGGGGTCGAGCGCCTCGCCGTCGACCTGGGTGGGGAGGCCGCCCACAAAGGTGAGGGTGAGGGTGTGGGGGTCGTTGGGGGCGTCCTTGGGCGCGGTGGTGGTGTAGGCCTCGTCGGGGACCTCCGACCAGCCGTCGTGGGTCTCGCCGCCGCCGATGGTGGTGCCCCAGATGCCCTGGTTGACGGAGTAGCGCGTGGTCTTCTCCTCCACGGCCACCCCGAGCGCGCGCAGGTAGGCGCTCGACGCCGCGCGGCTCACGCCCCCCTCGCGGATGGGGGCGAGCAGCTCCGCCTTGGGCGCAAAGACGCTCGCCGCCACGTCAAAGCGCAGCTGGTCGTTGCCCGCGCCGGTGGAGCCGTGGGCGATGGCGTCGGCGCCGCGCTCGGCGGCGAAGCGGCAGAGCTCCGCCGCCTGCAGGACGCGCTCCGCCGACACAGAGAGCGGGTAGACGCCGCCGCGCAGGGCGGAGGCGCGGATGAGGTGGCGGATGACCTGCTCGTAGAGGGCGTGGGCGGCGTCGATGCGGACGTGCTCCTTGGCGCCCACCTCGTAGGCGCGCGCCTCGATGCGCGCGCTCTCCTCGGCGGTGAAGCCGCCTGTGTCGACGCAGGCGGTGATGAC
>VGTA01000284.1 GCA_016874875.1 Deltaproteobacteria bacterium
TCCCCCATGCGCGCCCTCCTCCTCCTCCTCCTCCTCACCGCCTGCGACCCCTGCGGCGACCCCGCCCCCTGCCGACACGTCATCAGCGTCGAAGACCTAGACGGACGCGGCCTCCCCTACACCGCCACCTTCACCCCCCTCAGCGGCGCCCCGACCAACTGGAGCTGCCTCGGCGGCGAAGACGACTGCGCGCCCGACAACACCTACACCGTCACCGGCGCCGGCACCCTCACCGTGACCACCGCGGACGGCAGGACCCTCACGCAGAGCCTCGGAGGCGACGCCTCCGACGACACCTGCGACTGCGCCGAGCCCATAACGCGAACGATCACCTTCGCGTGACGGCGCATGACGGCGCGTGACGGCGGGCGAGGCGGCGAGCGCGAAAACAGGTGCAAAAGACGCCCCCCTTATGCTTTAACACCCCACGAAACCTGCACAATCCCCCCTCGCCCGCGAGTCCCCATGCGCCCCACCCCCCTCGCCGCCCCCCTCGCCGCCCTGCTGCTCCTCCTCCCCGCCCTCACCCACGCCACCCCCTGGGAGCCGCTCGGCGACATCGACGGCGTCAAGACCGAGCGACAGACCAAAGAGGACTCCCCCCTCTTCGCCTTCCGCGGCGAGCTCACCGCCGACATCCCCCTCGACGTCCTCGCCGCCACCTTCGCCGACCCCGCCCAGCGGCGGCACTGGGTGGACCGGTACGCCGAGCACATCACCCTCGAGAAGACCAAGCTCACCGAGATCTACTGGATTCGCTTCAGCCTCCCCCCCCTCGTCTCCGACCGCGACTACATCCTCAACACCGTCGCCGAGATCGACCGCGCGCGCGGCGAGCTTCGCGCCGAGATCACCTCCACCACCCACCCCAAGGCCCCCGAGGGCTGCTGCGTCCGCGCCGAGGTCCAGCGCACCTTCTACCGCTTCTCGGCGCTCTCGCGCACCCAGACGCGACTCATCGTCGAGGTGCAGACGGACCCCAAGGGCCTCCTCCCGCGCTGGCTCGTCAACCAGATCCAGAAGAGCTGGCCCTCCAAGACCCTCAACGGCCTCGTCAAGCGCGCCCGCGAGGTGGGGAGCTCCCACCCCGAGATGCGCGCCTGGCTCGACGAGCGGTTCCCGGCGACGCCCTGAGGGGCGCCCTACACCTCGACCTCCGCGCCCGCGGCCCCCGCGCCCTCGCCCCCCGCCCCGCCCACCCAGCGCACCACCCGCCACCCCTCCGCCCCCGTCTTGGGGTGCGCGCCCGCCGCGGCGAGGGCGCGGACATCCCCCCAGGAGGCCCGCGGGGGCGCCTCGGCCATGAGGGCGGGCGACGCCCACAGCTCCTCGCCCTCGGCGGACCGCAGGAAGCCAAACGGCCTGCCGGCGGGCTGCCGCAGCGCCCCGCGCACCTCACGCCGCGCCCCGCGCCCCGCGCCGCGCCCCGCCCCCGCGCCCCGGCCCTCCCCCCCCAGCCCGGCGAGCCGCAGGGCCTCCTCGGCGGCGGGGGGGAGGGCGGGCGGGGGGGCGTCGCGCAGCGACAGGTACCACCCCTCCTCGCTCAGCGCCATGAGGCGCGCGGAGCACCTAAAGCCCTCGCGCGCGCGCACCGCCAGCAGCGCGCGCAGCGCCGCCGCCGCCTCGGCGCGTCGGTCGAGGCGCAGGAGGCCCTCCACGAGCCGCTCCTGCACCTTGAGCGACATCACGGGGTTGCGCTCCACCGCCACCGCGTGACGCCAGCACGTGACCCGCGCCGCGACGTCGTCCGGCGGCAGCGTCTCGGCGAACACCGCCCACGCCCACATCGCCCGGACGTGCCGCTTGAGCGTGACCCGCGCGAACCCCCGCGCCTCCTCCGCGCGCCCCTGCGCCAGCAGCGCCTTGGCCCAATAATAGTTGAGGTGCTCGCTGCTGGGCAAGAGGGCGAGGGCCGCGGTGAGCCGCTCCGCCGCCCACGCGCGCAGCGCAGGCTCGGCGCCCTCTCGCGCGCACAGGTCGGCGTAGGAGCGCGCCACGCTCACCCACAGCCGCTCGGCGAGACTCATCACCGCGCGCCCCCCCTCGGGCTGAAAGCGCTCGTGGTCCTCGGCCGACAGCCCGCCGCGCTCTAGCCACCAGCGGCAGAACCAGAGCGCCCGCCCCCACCCCTTGAAGTGGAGCGTCACGGAGAGCACCTGCGAGTGGAGGACGTCTGGGGCGCCGACCTGCAGCGTGGCGTACTCGCGCAGGAGCGCGTAGAGCTCCTCGTGGGCGCGGTCCGCCGACGCGCGCCCCTCCTCCAGCGCCCCCTTGAGGCGCCGGAGGAGCGCCCAGAGGACCCAGCCGTGCGCGCTGGCGACCAGCCGATCCGAGGGGTGCTGGCGCGTGAGGTCGCGGGCGAGGCGGAGCGCCCCGTCGAGGTCGCTGGCCTTGCGCAGGCGCGTGACCTCTCGGGCGCCGCTGAGCGCCTCCGCCCAGCCGGGGGCGGGCTGAGCCAACGCGCGCGGGGCGCCCTCAGCCACGACAGAGCACCACGGCGCGCTGCGAGGTGGGCGCGGCGTTGAGCGCGACGCAGCCCGACCAGGTGAAGTCCGCCCTGTGCGTAAACTGCAGCGCCCCCTCGCCCTCGGGGCCGCTCAGGTGCAAGCGCAGCGCGTAGCTCATCGGAAGCGCCCGCGTCACCGCGATGCCCGCCGGGGCGAGCGCCGCCGCCGCCCGCGACACGCGCTCGCGATAGGCGGGCTCGTGGAGCCCCTCGAGGACCCCCGGCGCCACGGCGGGGGGCGAGGCGGGCGCGCGCTCACGCTCCGCCAGGCGCAGGGCGCGCAGCCCCTCGAGCGTGAGCCCCCACCCCTCCGGCGCCCCCCCGAGCTGAGAGAGCTCGCCGGTGCCCCTGTACTGCACGTCCACCTGCGCGCGCTCCTCCCCTCGGCGCAGCGAGAAGCGGAGGCGGTGCTGGAGGCGCGCCACCTCCTCCACGCTCACGCCCGCCCGCGCGAACGCGCCCCGCGCGAGCGCCTCCGCGCGCGCTTCGCCGCTGAGGGCCGCGAGGTCGCTCACGCGCACCACCTCGGCGCGCCCGTCGGGCGGCGAGGCGGGGGCGGGGGCGGGGGCGGGGGCGGGGGCGGGGGCGGCGGCCCCCATGACCCCGAGGCGGCGGCGCGCGCGGGTGACCGCGGTGTAGAGCCATCGGGCGCCGAGCGCGCTCTTGGGCATCGCCGCCTCGTGCGTCAAGAAGACCTCGTCCCACTCCCCGCCCTGCGCCTTGTGGCAGGTGAGCGCGTAGCCAAAGCGCACGCGCAGCGCATTAAAGCGCTCGTCGCGCACCAAGAACTCCGAGAACGCCTCGCTCCCCCTGCGGAGCTGCGAGCGCCGCTGCGCGTCCGCCAGCAGCGCCTGCGTGAGCTCAGGGGGCTCGTCGCGCGAGTCGAGCCAGAGACTCGAGTAGAGAATGAGCGCCTCGCGCGCCTCCCCGCCCGGCGCGTCGAGCTCCGTCACGCTCAGCCGCACAAACGACAGCTCCACGGGCGCGCGCCCCCTGATAGGCACCGTCACCAGCTCCGGCGCCCCCCACACGCCGTTCACGCGCACGAGGTCGCCGTTGCTCAGCTGGTAGCCGTGGTGGTTGCGCATCACCAAGAGCCGCTCCCCCGCCCGCAGCGGCTCGTCCGGCGTCCCAAAAAGGCGCTCGCGCACCGCGCGGACCGCCCGGTAGGCCTCCGCGTTGCTCTGCGTGATCAGCGCCCGACTCAGGTCACGCGCGTGCCCATCGGCGAGCGCCTCCACCACCTCGCCCATGGAGACCGCCGCCACGTCCTCCCCAAAGCGAATCGCCGTCCCGAACAGCTCGCGCGCCTCGAGCGCCTCGCGGACGCGGGTGGCGACCGCGAGCACCCCGCTCCCCGCCGCCTGGCGCACCACCTCGCGGAGCGTCACCTGGCGCGCCGGGAGGCGGTGGGCGCTAGCGAGGTAGGCGGCGTCGAGGGCGCCGCCCTCCTCACCCCCGCCCGCGCTCACCGGCGGCAGCTGCGCCGGGTCCCCCACAAAGATCACCTGCGCCCCGCTCGCCTCCGCCCCGCGCCGCGCCCCGAGCCGGAGCGCCGAGAGCAGGTCCGAGAGGAGGCGCCCGCTGCCAAAGCGGAGCGTGTCGGAGTGGCTCATCTCGTCGCCCACCATCGACGCCTCGTCCACGATCCACACGCCGCGCGCGGGCTCGTCCGCCTTGAGGGGGAAGATGTAGCGCAGGCAGGGGTCGCGCTCATCGGCGACCTCCTCGCGCACCTCAAGGCGCTTAAAGTTGTAGATGGCCGCGTGGATCGTGCGCGCGGGGTGGCCCGCCTTGCGGGCGAGGACGCGAGCGGCGCGGCCGGTGGGGGCCAAGAGCTCCACCCGCGCGCGCCGCCGCTGCAGCGCCTCCACCGCCGCGCGCAGCAGCGTGGTCTTCCCTGTGCCCGCGCCGCCCGTGAGCAGCAGGCAGGGGTCGCCGCTCTCCACAAACGCTATGATCTCTTGGAGGGCGCGCGACTGGCTAGGGGTGAGTGAGAAGGGCTGGCTCATGGCGAGGTCCTTGCGGTGGCGGGGGAGGGGCGCGCGAGGAGGACGCGCGCCGCAGAGAACGCCCCTCCGCGGCCGCTGCGGACACCCCGCGCCCCCCTCCGCGCCCCCCTCCGCGCCCCCTCACTCAGTGCACACACGCCTGCCCGCAGGCGCGCGGCAGATTCTTCTGAAACGCCTGCCACCCCGGCAGCCACCCCGCCCCCCCCAGCGGCGCCAGCCCCTCGGGGGCGCAGAGGTCCTCGATCACGAACGGGCGCCCCCCCCACCGCCCCGCCAGGCGCAGCGGGCGCGTGTGCGGCGCGCACCAGTTCTGGCGCATCGCCACCACCGCCGCCCGACTCCACAGCTGCCCCCGCAGCGCCGCCACCCGCCGCGGGCGCCGGGCGGCGCCGAGGGCGGCCTCGTCGATGTAGACGTAGGGGTCCCAGCCCCAGGCGGGGAACAAGAGGCTGTTGTGGCAGGCCGGGTCCACCCGCAGGTTAGAGAGCATGGCGCCGCTGTGCTGCACCTCCACCCCGAGGTAGGGGCTGAGGGCGTGCAGCCCGTAGAGGAGGCAGAGGGCGCGCCCGAGCCGCGACAAGGCGGGCGGGGCGAGCGGGGCGAGCGGGGCGAGCGGGGCGAGCGGGGCGGGCGGGGCGGCGCGGGGCGCGCGCAGGGCGGCGGCGGCGGCGCCGAGCAGCAGGGCGGCCTTGAGCGCGTGGGTGAGCGCCTGCGCGCGCGATTCCTGCAGCGCCGCCAGACTCAAGAGCAGCCCGAGGGCCACGGCGCGCCCGCCCCCCAGCCCCGCCCGCAGCGCCCTCTCCAGCGCGCCCTCCTGCGCCCCTAGCCCCTGCGCCCCTAGCCCCTGC
>VGTA01000285.1 GCA_016874875.1 Deltaproteobacteria bacterium
TCCGCCGCCCCCGCCACCGCGTCCACCGTCACCCCCGCCGCCCCCGCCGCCTCCGCCGCCCCCGCCACCGCGTCCACCGTCGCCCCCGCCGCGCCCGAGGCGGGCGCGGGGGGCTCCTCGCCCTGCACCACTCGCGCCTCATCGAGGGCGCGGCGCTCGAGCTCCGCCTCAAGGGCGAGGGCCTCGGCGTAGAGGGCGCGCCAGGCGCCCTCGGTGGTGGCGCCCTCTAGGCGCGCGGCGAGGGCACGCGCCTCGGGGGCGGCGCCGGCGCAGTCGGCGTGGGCGGCGCGGGCGGCGATGAGCCCCGCGAGCGCGAGGGCACAGGCCAGGGCGCGCGGCAGGGCGCGCGGCGGGGCGGGGCGCGCGGCGCTCACCGCTTGACCTCGCACGACGTCTCGCCGAGCTGAGGTGAGGTGCGCCCGCGCTCCTCGGCGGGCCACCGCGACCAGCGCAGCGTGGCCTTGAGCGCCTCCCGCCGCTTGCGCGCCCCCTTCAGCGCCTCGTCGAGGCGCGCGGCGCAGGGCGCGCCCTCGCAGGACCCGGAGAGCTGCTTGTAGCCGCGCACCTGCCACCGCGCCCCCGTGAGCGTGGCGCCCGCGGGGAGCGCCGCGCAGGCGCCCCCCCCGAGGAGCAGCGCCCCCTCCGGGAGCGCGAGGTGCTCGCCGACCACGGCGGAGTCCACCACCTCGGGGCGCCCCGCGAGCAGGAGTTCGAACTGCGCGCTGGGCAGGCGCAGGTCGCCGGCGCCGCGGCTCAGGGGCGCGGCGCTCAGGCGGCGGGTGAGCGCCCAGCGCACCTCCGCCGACTCCGCCCACGCCGCGTGGGGCGGGTCGCCGTCGAGGTGGACGAAATGGGCCTCATACACGCAGCGCGCGAGCTGCTCCTGCAGGCGCTCGCCCTCATAGCGCCGCTCGCCGCCCTCCACGCGCACCGCCACCGCCCCCCAGCGCGCGCTCGGCGGCGGGGCGAGGCTGAGGTCGCCGAGCGGGCGCGGGGGCGCGCTGGCGCCTGACGCGGCGCCCACCGCTGGGGCGCGCGCGGCGCTCGGCGCCGCCCCCTCCGCAGGCGCGCCCGCCCCCCCGCCCCCCGCCCCCCCGCCCCCCGCCCCCCCGCCCAGCAGGCGCCCCCCGCCCACCGCCAGCCCCGCCGCCAGCGCCCCCGCCGCCACCAGCAGCGCCGGACTCGGCGCCCGGCGCGAGGGGCGCGCCGGGGCGGGCGCCGCCGGCGACGTGGGCTCCGCCGCGAGGGGCGCCGCGAGCGGGCTCGGCGCGGGCGCGGCGCCGGGGACCATCGAGGGCGCGAGGGGCAAGATGGTCTCCGCGTAAGCGTCGCCCGGCGGCGCGCTCCGCGTGGGGGCCGAGGGCGCCGCGGAGAGCGCCGCGTACGACACCGTGAGCAGCGACAGCGCCGGGCGCACCCCGCGCAGCGCCTCGAGCTCTCGGGCGAGGGCGCGGGCGGTGGCGGGGCGGCGGGCGGCGTCGAGGGAGAGGGCGCGGTCCACGAGGTCGCAGAGCGCCGGCGGGAGCGCCGGCGCCACCTGCGCGAGGGGGCGCGCCCCCGTGTCGAGGAGCACCTTGATGAGATCGCGCTGCGTCCTGCCCGGGTTGGCGCGCACGCCGCTGAAGCACTCGTAGAGGATGGCGCCGAGGGCGAACACGTCCGCGCGCTCATCCACCGCCTGCCCCCTGAGCTGCTCAGGCGCCATGTACTCGAGCGTGCCGAGCACCTGCCCCTCCTGCGTCTTGACCTGCGAGTCCTCCACCTTGACGAGGTCGAAATCGAGCAGCTTGACGAACAGGTCCGTCCCGTCGCGGCTGATCAGCATCACGTTCTCGGGCTTGAGGTCGCGGTGAATCACCTTGAGCTCATGCGCGATCGCCATCGTCTCCACCAGCGTCAGCCCCAGCTCAAACACCTGCTCGAGGGTGAGGGCGTCGCGGTGCAGGCGGTGGCTCAGCGTCTCGCCGCTGAGGAACTCCATCACGGTGAAGGGCAGGCCCGTGACGGGGTCGGTCTTGATGTCAAACACGCGCACCACGTGGTGCGTCCGCTCGCTGAGACTCTGCGCGGCGAGGGCGGCCTGCATCATGCGCCCGTGGATCTGCGCGCGCTGCTCATCGGTGATCGTGGCGGGCAGCTTGAGCAGCTTCACCGCGCGGCGCACCTTGAGCTGAGTGTCCTCGGCCAAGTACACCTGCCCGATGCCGCCCTCCCCGAGCATCCTGAGCAGCTGATAGCGCCCCCCGTCAATAAAGCGCCCGCCCAGCGGCGCCTCGCCCCGCGCCTCGCCCCGCGCCTCGCCCCGCGCCTCGCCCCGCGCCTCGCCCCGCGCCTCGCCCTCGACTCTTGGCGTGGAGGGCGGCGGCGTGAGGAGCGACACCGAGTCGATGGAGCTGTAGTTGTGACAGGTCACGGCGGGCGTCGAGGAGGAGGAGAGGCGATCAAAGAAGCGGCGCACCGAGAGCGGCTCGCCGATCGGGCACTGGTTGAGCGCCACCACCACCGAGTGGAGGAACTCCGTGGGCCCGTACTCGCTAAAGAGCGGCAGCGGCGCCCCCCCCGCGGCGCACAGCAGCCAGTCCACCCCGCGCACGGCGTCGAGCGGCACCGCCGCGTCCAAGATGAGCCCGCTGCCCACCGGCAGGGTGGCGAGCAGGTCGTTGAGGGCGAGGCTGCTCTGCTCGCGGAACTGCGCCCGCGCGTCATGCGGCAAGAGCCGCCCCCCCTCCACCGCCGCCGACACCACCAGCAGCCCCTGCCCGCCGCGGCGGAGCCACTCCACCGAATCGAGCACCTGCGTGAGCCCGGAGCGCTCGTGGAGCACGTTGGCGGAATCCGAGAGCAGGCGCGTCTCCCACCCCCCTTGGCGCAGGCGCAGCTCCACCTCGCGCAGCGCCTCCGTGGTGCCCGCGCGGCGGGGCAGCGAGGGGTCCTTATAGTGCTCGACTCCAATGATCAGGGCGCGGTGGGGGATCATCAGGGGCGCTCCTCTGCGGGGCGAGGGGGGGCGCGGCGGGGCGAGGGGGGCGAGGGGGGCGCGGGGGGCGCGGCGAGCCCAAACAGGCGCTCGGCGTTGGCGGTGGTGGCGCGCGCCACCTCCTCAATGGGCAGCCCGAGGAGGCGCGCCACCTCCTCAGCGGTGTGCCGCACAAACGCCGGCTCGTTGCGCGCACCGCGGTGGGGGGCGGGCGCCAAGAAGGGCGCGTCCGTCTCCACGAGGAGGCGGTCGAGCGGGATGCACGGCACGGCGGCGCGGAGCGCCTTGGCGCTCTTGAAGGTCACCACCCCCGACAGCGAGATGTGGTAGCCGAGCTCAAGGGCGCGGGCGCACTCCTCCGGCCCCCCCGTAAAGCAGTGCACCACCCCCCCCGCCGCCGCCAGCCCCCGCCCCCCGTTCGCCTCGGCGGTGAGGCGCAGGGCGTCATCAAAGGAATCGCGGATGTGCACCACCACCGGCTTGCCGAGGGCGGCGGACAGGGCGAGGTGCCGCGCGAACGAGGCGCGCTGGCGAGCGCGCAGCGCCTCGATGCCGCCCTCCGCGCCCGCGCCCGCGCCCGCGCTCTCGCCCTCGCCCGCGTCATAATAATAATCCAGCCCCGTCTCCCCCAGCGCGCAGACCAGCGGGTGCCGCGCGAGCGCCTCGAGCGCCGCCCAGCCCTCCTCGGTGTCATCGCCCATGTAGAGCGGGTGGAAGCCCACCGAGGCGCGCAGGAGTCCCGGGTAGCGCTCCGCGAGCGCGATGGCGCGGCGGGACGAATCGAGGCGCGTGCCGATGGTGACCACCCGGCGCACCCCCGCCGCCGAGGCGCGCGCGAGGACCTCCTCGCGGTCCTCATCAAAGCGCTCAAAATCGAGGTGCGCGTGCGTGTCGATCAGCATCCGCGTGCCCTCACGGGAGGGGCGCCACCTTGGGCGCGCGCCGAGAGGCGGGGGGCAGCTCGCGCATCTCCGAGGTCCCCTCGGGCTGCGTCTTGGTGCGCTTGCGGAGAATCTGCCCCGCCTTAGAGTAGGAGCCCTTGCGCATCCACTCCTGCACGTTGGCGCCGCCCTGAATGTTGTAGTGGTAAGCCTCCTCGGGGTCTAGGTACCCCAAGACGCTCCAGCCGAGGGTGCGGAGGAGATAGCTGCGCGCCCCCCAGGGCTGCTCGATCAGGTTGCGGCGGTACTCGGGGGTGAGGTCAAAATACTGCTCCGCGTTCGACACATAGAGCACGCGGAGCTCCACGCCGGCGGCGCGGAGGGCGCGCGCGAGGTCGAGCAGAGTGGCGTTGGCGGTGAGGTCGCCGCGCACCGCCAGCGCCCGCCCCTGCGCCCACAGGCCGCGGATGTGGTCGTACTGCCCCTGATCGCTGAGGAAGGTGGGAATCTTGAGCGCCTCGTACTTGGCGCGCGTGCGCCGGAGGCGGCGGTCGATGAGGGGGCGCGTGACGCCATAGATCTTGAGGCGGCGCTCCACCCACCGCGCCGCCCCCTCGCCCGCCGCCGCCCCCTCGCCCGCCGCCGCCCCCTCGAGGTGGGCGCGCAGGAGCGCGCGCGTGTCGGCGCTGTAGGGCTGCTGCCAGCGGCGCATAAAGTCCTCGGGGGTGGCGGAGATCGAGAAGAGGTAGCCGTAGAGCTCATGGAGCTTGGCGATCTCGCCGTCAAAATCCATCAAGACCAGCAGCTCCGGGCGCGCCCACCCCGCCAGCAGGTAGTTCTGGTCGGTGCCCACCCCCACCAGCGCCCCCCCGATGTCGGCGATGGCGTCGCGCCACACCTGGTGGTTGTGCTCGTTGGACACCCAGTAGTGCGAGTTGCGCACCAGCGCCGGCGGCTCAGGGTCGGCGCGCACGCTGGCGAGGGCGGCGCGGGCGGCGTCGCTGAGCGGCGGCAGGGGCAGGGCGGCGAGCGGGGGGGCCGCCGGCAGCGACAGCGCGCTCGCCCCCTCGCCATTGCCCTTGGCGAGGGCCGCGGAGGGGCGCAGGGGTCCGCCGAGCAGCGAGGAGGCCAGCAGCGAGGAGGCCAGCAGCGAGGAGGCCAGCAGCGAGGAGCGGCGCGCGGGCGCGGCGAGGGGAGAGGGGCGGCGAGAGGGGAGAGAGCGCATGGGGCGCGCGGTGCCTTTTGCGCTTGAGAGCGCGTTGAGAGGGTGTGTAATGTGGGCCCGCCTGTCAAGGGGGCGCGGCGGGCCCTCGGCGCGCCCCCCCGCCCCCGAGCGGAGCCGAGAGCCGAGCGCCGCGCGCCGAGCGCCGCGCGCCGAGCGCTGAGCGCCGCGCAGCGGGAACTTACCTCAAAGCCGCGCGGAGAGTCCACACGCTCTATACCAAGGACCACCCGAGAGTCTATGACCTACAGCGCCTACCTGCTCACCGAGTCCTGCCGCGCG
>VGTA01000286.1 GCA_016874875.1 Deltaproteobacteria bacterium
CCCGTCTCGTCGCCCGTGAGGTCCGCGAAGTTGAGCACCACGCCCGTGAGGGCGGAGGCGATCTCGCCGGGGAGCGCGGGGGAGAAGGGGAGGTCCTCAAAGTTGAAGGAGCTGCTCGCGGGGGCGAGGTTCACGGTGAAGCCCTGGCCGTTGATGGTCAACGCGAGCATGTTGTTGCCGGTGAACCGGCCCTCCACGCTGATGTCCATGTTAAAGGGTCCCGCGGCGCCGCCCACGCTAAAGGAGTAGGCGGCGGCGATGAGGCCGGCACCGACACCGACCGTGGACGAGCTAAAGCTCACCGCCGGCGCCGCGCTCACCATGTCCGAGGTCAGCAGGCCCGTGGCGCGCGCCACGAAACCGTTGGCCACGGTCACGTCGATGTTGCGCCCGTCCTCCGCCGTCAACACCAGCTCGCCGGCGGCGTTGAGGTTGGCGAGGACGCCCGTCTTGTCGAAGGCGGAGTTGATGGCGTCCACGAGGGTGCCGTCGGAGTCGTTGGCCTGTAGCGAGAAGCCGCCGAACTTCTGGTTGTTGATGGTGAAGAAGTTGGTCTCGTCGAGCGTGCCGCCGCCCACGGTGCGGCCCACGGTCTCGTTGGGGCCGGCGATGGCGCGCACGCCCGTGAAGGAGAAGGCGTCGTTGATGGCGTTGGCCTTGGCGATGGCGGAGCCGGACTTGTTGGCGGTGGAGAAGATGTCGTCGCTGGCCACGGTGTCGCGGATCGTGGTGCCGTTGATGACGAGGTTGCCGTTGGCCACGCTGACGGAGGTGTCCACGCCCACGGTGGAGTCGCGGCGCATCTGGCGGCCGAGCTCGTTGGCGCTCATCTCGGAGATGCGCACCGACAGCGTCTCGCCCACGTTGGCGCCCACCTGCAGCACGTTGTTGATGATGGAGCCGTCGAGAATCTTGTTGCCGTTGAAGTTGGTGCTCGACGCGATGCGGTCCACCTCGGCGATCAGCTGCGTGACCTCCTCTTGGAGCGACATGCGGTCGGACTCGTTGTTGCTGTCGTTGGCCGCCTGCACGGAGAGCTCGCGCATGCGCTGGATGAGGTTGGTGGCCTCCTGCAACGCGCCCTCGGCGGTCTGCGCCATGGAGATGCCGTCGTTGCTGTTGCGCACCGCCTGGTCGAGACCACGGATCTGGGCCGTCATGCGGTTCGTGATGGCGAGGCCCGCCGCGTCGTCCTTGGCGCTGTTGATGCGCAGACCGGACGACAGGCGCTCAAAGGAGCGGCCCAGCGCGTTGGTGGACTCGGTCAAGCGACGGCGCGCATTGATCGATGAGGTGTTGGTGTTGATATAGAGACCCATCGGTCTTCACTCCTCGTGATGACGGAATCGGTATGTAGGCAGAGGGAGCGCTCGCGCGCCCTGAGGTGTCTGAGGGGTACTTTGCACCGTTTTTTTTCAAAACAGAACCCCTTTTTTGTGGGCGTTGTACTTTTCGTCTCAGTTGATTAAGAACAGCCTGCAGCGACCCGCCCGCCCCTCTCCCCTCCACCCACGGAGTCCAGCCCATGCGCCCCGCTCTCGCCCGCGCCCTCTTCTGCGCCCTCCTCACCCTCACCCTGCCGCTCGCCTGCGACGACGACCCCGCGCCCGCGCCCCCGCCCGCCACCCCCGACATGGCGCCCCCCGAGGGCGGCGCGGAGGTGGGCGGCGCGGAGGCGGGGGGCGCGGAGGTGGGCGGCGCGGAGGTGGAGCCCGGCGGCGACACCTACCTCACCTACAACCGCGTGGTGTCGGAGGGCGGCGAGACCCGCGCGGACCTCGTCGCCTTCAACATGAGCGCCTACGACGAGGTGGTGCTCAACGAGGGGGTCTCGCTCGAGGAGATGGACTGCCTCTCGTACGGCTGCGTCCTGCACCCCGACCTCAGCTGGGTGGCGTGGATTCGCCGCGGGGCGATGAGCGTCAACGAGCTGTGGCTCGCCCCCGTGGACAAGGCGGCGCGCCGGGTGGACGTGGGCGCCAAGCGCAAGCTCTCGGACGCGGCGCTCACGTTCTCGTTCACCGCCACGCGGCTCGTCTTCACCGAGGTCAAGGACCAGGCGGCGCGCGAGGGCAACGCGGTGAAGGTGGCGTCGCTCGCCGAGGGCGGGGAGGTGCGCGAGGTGGACCTGGTGAGCGACCTCGGCGGCTTCAGCGTGACGCGCGCGGATGACCTGCTCATCGTGGTCAAGGCGACCCTGTCGAGCATGACGGTGTTCTTCCGCAACCTCGCCAACGACCAGATCCTCGAGCTCTACACTTTCGGCGAGGCGGGGGGCACCGGCTCAGAGTTCTCCGCCACGAGCAACCCCGTGCGCTTCTCGCCCGACAACACCTACGTGGCGGCGATCACCAGCAACCAGCTCACCTGGCGCCTCCACGCCCTCGACGCCACAGGCGCGGCGCCAGAGCCCGTGACGCACGAGCTGTTCCCCTCGCAGACCAGCCCCGGCGCCTGCTCAGGCCCCTACCCCTTCACCAGCGTCCTCAACGAGCCCCGCTTCAGCGCCAGCGGCGACCACATCTACGTGCTCTTCGGGGGGGACTGCAGCCAGCGCGAGAACCCCGCCGCCAACCGCCGCGACTACGACGTCTATCGCTTCTCGCGCGACGTGAGCGCCGCGCCGCTCAACGTGACGCGCATCACGCGCGCCAACCACTGGTCCAACCACGACCTCGGCGCCTTTGACGTGACTCCCGATGAGCGCCAGGTGGCGTTCGTGGCGACGCGCCCCAACAAGAACGGCGTGAAGGCGATCTGGCTGATGGACATCAACGAGGACCCGAGCGCCCCCGCGTCCTTTGACTGCTCCCGCGACCCCAACATGACCCCCGCCCTCGACCTCAACGGCGACCGCCGCTGCGAGTTCATCTCCACGGAGGTGACCGCGGGGGGGACGGTGGAGTACCGCGGCCTGTCCTTCACGCAGGCGCGGGACCTCTGAGCGATGGGCGCCACGGTCATCGTGCCCTTTGAGCGCTTCCCCGCCGAGCTGCTCACGCGCGTCATCGAGGGGTTCGTGAGTCGGGAGGGCACGGACTACGGGGCGGTGGAGCTGACGCTCGAGGAGAAGGTGGAGCAGGTCCGTGGCCAGCTCCGCCGCCGGGAGGCGTTTGTGGTCTTTGAGGGGGAGTCCGAGAGCGTGACCATCGTGGGCGCGCGCGAAGCGGCGGCGCTGCGGGCGCGCCTGGCGGAGGAGGGGTATGAGGGGGAGGAGGGGGGCGAGGGGGGCGAGGGGGATGAGGAGGGCTGAGGGGGGATAGCGCCCCCACAGCCCGCGCGCACAGCACACGCGCACAGCACACGCGCACAGCACACGCGCACAGCACACGCGCACAGGCCGCGCGCTCTACAGCGCCCGCACACTACAGCGCCCGCGCATTACAGCGCGCACGCCTCCCGCCACCCCCCTAGCAGGCGCGCGTGCTCCCTGCTCAGCGCCCGCAGCTGCCCCGCCAGCCCCTCCTCGCCCTCCCCGAGTCCCACGAGGAGGAGCGGGCGGAGCGCCTCGGGGACCTCCGCCGCGGGCAAGAGGCGCGCGAGGTCGGCGCTGGCGGCGGCGAGGCGGGCGATGGACTGCGCGCGGCGGGCGAGCTCGGGCTGCGCGGTGAGGGCGTAGGCGGCGAGGGCGGCGGCGAGGCGCTGGCAGGAGTTAGGGGGGGGCGGGGCGGCGGGGAGGGCGCGCAGGGCGGCGACCCACCCCGCCAGCGCCTCGCGCGCCTCCGCCGCCTCCGCCAGCGCCCTGCCGCCGGCGTGCGGGGTGAGGGCGGCGAGGGCGGGCTCGAGGTCGCGCTCGAGGGCGGCGAGCGCCGCGCGCGCCTCCCCCTCCCCGCGCGCCGCCTGCCCCGCCGCCCACCCGCCGAGCCCGCCGAGCCAGCGCAGCGCCGCCTCCTCCGCCGCCCCGAGCGGGGGCGGGCGGCGGTCGCGCGGGTAGCGCGCCGAGAGGAAGCGCGAGAGGTCGCGCGCGCCCCAGGTGGCCCGCCACGCCGCCTCCCGCCAGCGCGCCCGCTTGCTCGCCACCGCCTCGCTGAGCGCGCCCCGCAGGCGCGGGGGCGCGTCGCAGCGCGGCGCGAGGGTGAGGAAGCGCGCCTCGTAGAGCAGCGCCTGCGAGCCCACCATCACCCGCCCCAGGGGGCTGTTGCGCTGCGCGAGCAGCGGCCCGAGCGCGCAGGTGGACACGCTGAGCAGGTCGCGCGCGCTCAGGGTCAGCGCGGGCGGCGGGGGCAGGGCGCGGGCGCGCAGGTCGGGGAGGGTGACGGCGGCGGCGGGCAGCGCCGCGGTGAGGGCGGCGGGCGCGGCGGGCGCGGCGGGTCGCCCCCACGCCGCCGCCCACGCCTCCAGCGCCTCCTCGTACCCCGCCCGCCACGCCGGGCGCCGCGGCTCGCAGCCGCCCGCGCCCCACGCGAGCGCCATCAGCGCTAGAGCCGCTAGAGGCGCTCGACGCGCCGCGCCCCAGAGCACCCTCAGCGCACCCTCAGCGCACACTCAGCGCACACTCAGCGCACACTCAGCGCACACTCAGCGCACACTCAGCGCTCCCCGCCCCCCTCATAGAACGCGTCATAGAGCGCCTTGTAGTTGGCGAACACCACGTTGCGCTTCACCTTGAGCGACGGGGTCAGCTCCCCGCTCTCCACGCTAAAGTCCGCCGGGAGAATCTTAAACTTCTTCACCGTCTCGTAGCTGGCCAGCGACGCGTTGACCTCCTTAAAGACGGCGTTCACCTCCGCGAACACCTCCGCGCGCCCCGTGAGCTCCGCGTAGGAGCCCGCCAGGCCCCGCGCCGTCGCCCACTCCTTGAGGGCGGCCTCGTCGAGGGTGACGAGGGCGGAGAGGAAGTTGCGCTTGTCGCCGTGGAGCACCACCTGGCTGATGATGCCGCAGGAGCTCTTGAGCTTCCCCTCGATGTTCTGCGGCGCCACGTTCTTGCCGCCCGCCGTCACGATGATGTCCTTCTTGCGCCCCGTGATCTTGAGCAGCGCGCCGTCAAAGGCGCCGAGGTCCCCGCTGTGGAACCACCCGTCGGCCTCGAGCGCCTCGGCGGTGGCGTCGGGGCGATTCCAGTAGCCCTTAAAGACGCCGCGCCCCCGAATCATGATCTCGCCGTCCTCCGCGATGCGCACCTCGGTGCCCGGGAGCGCGGGGCCCACGGTGCCGATCTTGTGCGCGCCCGCCTTGGGCAGATTCACGCAGGTGGCCGCCGAGGTCTCGGTGAGGCCGTAGCCCTCTAGAATCGTCACGCCGCTGTGGGCGAAAAAGTAGGCGATGTCGGCGGGCAGCGGCGCGCCCCCCGAGATGAAGAACTTGAGGCGACCGCCAAAGGTCTCCTTGAGGTTAGCGCTCACCTTCTTTATC
>VGTA01000287.1 GCA_016874875.1 Deltaproteobacteria bacterium
GGCCGCTCCCGCCGCGCCCGCCTGCTCCGCGCTGAGGCGCCCGCCCACGAGGCGAGCCGCGAGCCACGCCCTGAGCGCGCGCAGCGCCTCGAGGGGCGCGCCGTCGAGGGGCACCGCCACCTCCGCGTAGCTCGCCTGGCGCCGAGGGGGCGCGGGGGGCTCGCGGAGGTCGAGGGCGGGGGCGGACTCCACCGACGCGCACACGGCGCTCACGCCCTCCGCGCGCAGCGCCCGCAGGCGCGCCCCCCACGCCTCGCGCCGCGCCCCCTCCACCAGCGCCCACACCCGCCGCTCGCGCCGCGGGTCATCGAGGAGGGCGTCGTTGAGCTCCTCGGCGGGCGGGTGGACGCGCAGCAGGCCGCGCTGCTCCTCGTCGCCCAAGACGAGGCGGAGGAGCTCTAGCTCCGCCGCCACCGCCCCGGGGGGCGTCCCGCGCGTCAAGACGTGCACATGAAACACCAGCGCGTCGCCCTGATAGAGCGCCACGAGGTCGCGCAAGAGCGCCACGCACAGCGCGCTCGCCAGCCCCGCGAACGGCAGCGGGTAGCCGCGCGTCTTCACCCAATAGTAGGGGCCGAGGTCCACCACAAAGTGCACCGCTCGGCGCTTGCAGCTCAGCTGCCCCTCGTCGCGCAGATAAAAGAGCAGCTCGCGCTCCACGAAACGCACATCAAAGAGGTCCACCTCCCCCGGCGCGCTCTTCTCGATATAGACCAGCTCGCTGGGCACCAGATTCTCCCATGCCCCGCTCGTGGTGAGCTCCGTGAGGCCCCCCGTGGGGTAGGTGGTGTCGTCGCGAAACGCGCTGTCGGCGAGGGCGTCCTCGCGCGGCAGGCGGACGCGCCCCGGCTCGAGGGCCCCAAGGCGCTCCGCCAGCTCCATGAGCTGACGGCAGCCGAGGCGGAGGTCATCGCTGCTGAGGCGGTCGAGGCGCCGCAGCTCAAAGAGGTCCGCCTCCCCCACCAGCTCCCGCCAGTCGAGGGTGGCGGCGAGGGCGTCGAGGAAGCGCTCAAGGCGGCGCGCCGCCCGCGCCCCCTCCCCGGCCACGGCCGCGAGGGCCTCATCGAAGGCGGCGAGGGCGGCGGCGTCGTGGCGAACGCCGAGCAGGCCGCGCGCCACCACCTCGCGCAGCGGGCGCGGGTGGTACGAGAGGTCGCGGGGGTAGCGCGGGGCGAGGCGCCGACAGATGAGGCGGAGGGCGTGCAGCGTGAGCGCGTCGGTCACCGCGGCCGAGAGCTCAAAGAGCTCGCGCAGGGGGCGGTGCCGCGCCACCGCGTGGAGCAGCTCCGTCTCGTAGCGGAGGCGCGTGGCGCGCTCCTCCTCCGGCCAGGAGGCGTACTCCTCCTCCGAGCGCCACCGCCCCGCCGGCCCGCGCCAGAGGGCGGCGCTGAGGTCGAGGACCAGCGACAGGGGCAGCCAGCTCACGCCCTCGCTCACGAGCGCTGTGTGCCACTGCGCGGCGCGCGAGAGGAGCGCGGGGTCCTCCTCCCAGGGCGTGGCCGCGTAGGAGAGGTCCACGGCGAGGTGGTCGCGAAGCTGCTCAAAGGTGAGCGAGTGGGGGAGCGGCACGGCGGACTCCTCGCGGGGCTAGAGGGCAGCTAGAGGGCAGCTAGAGGGCAGCTAGAGGGCAGCTAGAGGGCAGCTAGAGGGCAGCTAGAGGTCGAGCTTGAGGATGCTGTCGACTTTCGCGCGGACCGGCGCAAAGTCCTGCGCGCGGTCCGCCACATAGCGCAGCAGGCACAGGTCCCCCTTGGTCACCGTCCCGCCGTGGAACAGGAAAGCGCGCGCGCGGATGAGCTTGTAGAGCTTGATCGCCTTGCGGTCGCTGATCTCCACGCCGTCCTCGCGCTGGAGAGTGCGGATGATGCGCTTAAAGAGCAGGTAGACGGGCTCTGGGAAGTACCTCGCGCGGTCACCCTCCGCCGAGCCGCCCCTCCCCTGCGACATCAGGTGATCGAGGTAGAGCTTGAGCTTGAGCAGGTCGTCGAGCTGCGCGAGGTTGGCCCACGGGCGCTGATTCCGCGCCTTGTAGCTCTCGTGGGAGAGGCCGAGGTCAATCAGCTCGTCGAAGCGCGAGTCGAGGACGGGGAGACTCTCGACCTTCACCGTGAAGCGATCCCGCAGCGCGCCGAGCTCGGCGAGCTCTGGAATCTCGTTCGTGGCGGCGAACAGCACGCGGAGCGCCACGGGCTCAGGCTGGCCGTCTTGGTAGAACTTGCGCTCGTTGATGATGGTGAGGAGGGTGTTGAGGATGGCGGAGTTGGACTTGAAGATCTCGTCGAGGAACGCGAGCTTGCAGGTGGGGAGCTTGCCGGCCACGCGGCGGGTGTAGCGGCCGTCTCGGAGGAGGTTGATGTCGACGGGGCCGAGAATCTCGCTCGGCTCGGTGAACTTGGTGAGCATGTACTCAAAGTAATCCTCCCCGCCGAGGCCGATGGCCTGCACGAACTTGAGCACCAGGTCCGACTTGGCGGTGCCCGGGGGCCCCACCAGCAAGAGGGGCTCTTGGGCCAAGGCGCACACCACCATCAGGTCGATGACATCCTCCTTGCCCACAAAGTACCGCGAGAGGCTGAGGCGGAGGTCGTTGAGGCGACGACGAAGCTCATCGACCTGCGGCTCGATCTCAGGGATGCTGTAGCTCATGTTCATTGGGCTCCTGGGGCTGCTAAGGGGGCTGCTAGGGGGGCTGCTAGGGGGTCACGGAGGCGCGCGAGGAGCTGCAGCTCCTCGCGGTCGCAGTAGGACTGAAAGAGGTTGGTGCTGAGGAGGTCTTTGCTGCGGGCGACCTCCACGAGCACATCGAGCAGCTCGAGGGTGACGATCTCAAAGCGAGGCTCGCGCTCAAGGGAGGCCAGCAGGGCGCGCGTGATGCGCTCGAGCAGGGGGCCGCGCTCCCCAAAGCCCAGCGCCTCAACGGCGCGGAGGGCGAGGGTGAGGGTGTCGAGCACATCGAGGAGCGGGAGGTCGTCTTTCTCGAGGCGCTCGAGGAGGTGCTTGATCTTCGCGTGCGCCTCATGCACATCCCCGAGGCGCAGCTGCAGGTCGGCGATGGAGATGTGGGCGAGGCGCGTGTAGAAGCCGAGCGCGCCCCCGCGGACGAGCTCGCTGAGGCGCCCGCTGAGGGCGCCGAGCTGCGCGGAGAACTCGAGGCCGCTGTTGAGCCAGCGGAAGAGGTTGGCGACGTCGTTGAGGGCGTAGACCCAGTAGGCCACGGAGATGTGCCGCGCCTCGCCCCCGCCCTCGTCGCGCATCTCGTCGTCCACGCGACCACACAGGAGGACGAGGAGCTCACGGAGGGCGCGGGTCGCGTCGACGAGATCGGCGCGCTCCGCGGCGTCGCGGAGCGCGGCGAGGAGGGCTGCGGGGACCTCGTCGGCGGCGGCGTTATAAGCCGTGAAGAGGCGGCGCTCGCTCTCCTGGGCGCCGAGCTCCGCGCGCTCAAAGGCGCGCCTGCGCTGGTCGCGGTGAGTGAGCTGCGTGTTGAGGGCCAGCAGCTTGGCGGTGACCACGGGGGTGAGGTGCTCACAGCTCTGCGTATAGAGGCTGTTGTACTGCTTCTTGGTGTTGTTGCTGAGGAGGCCCACGGTGCGGATGCAGACCGCGACGCACCACGCGCGCACCTCGTGAGGCGCCATCGGGAGCTCCTGCGAGAGGCGATCGAGGAGCTCGTCGCGGGGCTTGATGCTAGCGAGCTCGTGGTGAGCGCGCGCGAGGAGCGTGAGCGCGGCGGCCCGCACGCCGCCCGCGCCCCCCTCGGGGGCGAGGGCGACGCGGAGCTGATGGAGGTGACGGAGTGCGGAGTCGCGGTCCGTCTCTACCGTGTTGAGCGCGCTGCCGGAATCGGACGACACGAGAGAGCGGCTCTGGCTGATGTACTCCACCACCATGCGCGGGAGGTCAAAGCGCGTCACGCCGCTCTCCTGGAGGCGCAGGCGGACGGCGTCGCGGGCCCGGGTGGCGAGGCGCGCGTCTTGATTGAGGAGGGCGAGGCGCTCCCGGAGGAGCCAGTAGAGCTTGAGGGGGGAGCTCGGCAGCCCCTCCGCGACATTGAGCAGCGCCGCGAGACCGGCGTTGAGCGTCGCGTCGGGGAGGCGCTCGACGAGGAGGCCGGCGAGGAGCGCGCGCAGCGCGGCGAGGCGCTCGTCAGCCGCCGCGCCCACCTGCGGCAGCACGATATAGAGGGCGGCGCTGGCGTCGAGGGCAGCGTCGAGGGGCGGATCACAGAGGCGCCCCAGGGCGCCTACGAGAGCGCCTGAGAGGGCGCCTGAGACGGCGCCTGCGTGGTCAACGCGGGGGTCGCGCGGGGCGGGGCCACAGAGCCAGAGCGCCTCCGTGAGCGCCTCCGCCTTCGCGAGGGCGAGCTGCGCGGCCGGCTTGCCCCTAAAGGCGTCCTCCACGAGCCCCGCCAGCTCCTGCCAGTGCTCAGCGCCCGGGGTGTTGGTGACGACGAGGCGCAGGAGCTCCGCGGCGCGCTCCACGGCGGGCTTTGTGCGCTGTTTCTTGGAGGGCGACGAGGGGCGTTTCGTGGAGGGCGTTGTGGGGCTCACGGGGGTGACTGCGGGCGGATCGGGCGTGTGGGGCGGCGTGCTGGGGGTCGTGCGCGGCGGATCCACGCGGGGGCCTGGCTTCCTGCCTCGCGGCCCCCCCTGATCTTTCTTCGGCTGCTCCCCCGCCTCGGGCTCTCCCGTCTTTGGCCCGTCTGAGGGTGGGGGGCCACACAGGCGCGCGAAGAGCGCCTCGAGGTTCACCGCGGTGGGGGCGTTGGCGTAGACCCCGAGGTCAAAGCTCGTGCGCGCGAGAGCGGGCGCGAGGCGCGCCTCAGCGGCGGCGACGATGTAGCGGGTGAGGGCGCGGAGGGGTCCGAAACTGTGCTCGGGGAGGCGGCAGAGGAGGGCGCCGTCGAGGGCGGGGGCGCCGCGCCCCGCGCGTGGCGGGGTGACGACGACCAGCTCGCCGGGGCGGAGGTTGAACAGCTCCGCGTAGCGGTCGCGGCGGAGGTGGGGCTGGAGGTCGAGGCCCACGGGCAGGTGGAGCTCGCGGAGGCCGAGGTAGGGCGCGTAGGGGGCGCCGATGAGGTCGAGGGGGGCGCCGGTGGAGGGCTGAGCGCCCTGCGCGCTGCGCGCGCGCAGAAAAAAGCGCTGCGCGCCGCCCGCGTCACGCTGCACGGAGATCAGCAGGTCGTCGAGCAGCTCCTCGTCGAGCTGCGCGAGCTGGGCCTCGAGGGCGTCAAAATCTTCGGCGTTGACCAGCCAGAGCTCCGCGGGGCGGGGGCGGGGGCGGGGGGCGAAGCTGAGCGGGAGGCGCAGCGCGAGGCCCTCGGCGGGGGCTGCGCGCCACGCG
>VGTA01000288.1 GCA_016874875.1 Deltaproteobacteria bacterium
GGGTCCTCCGCGAGCCGCGCGAGCTCCGCCCCCCACGCCCCCCGCTCGGCGCGCGCGGCGCTGGGGCAGAGCGCGCAGGAGAGCGCGCAGGAGAGCGCGCAGGAGAGCGCGGAGTAGAGCGCGCAGGAGAGCGCGCAGGAGAGCGCGTAGGAGCGCGCCCAAGAGCGCGCCCAAGAGCGCGCCCTCAGGAGCGCGCAGGGGAGGGCGCGCATCCCGCGTCCGCTCAGGGCGCCTCAACCGCCCCGGGCGCCACCTCAGCGGGCGCCACCTCAGCGGGCGCCTCAGCGCCCAGCCCGAGCGACGCCCCCAAGAAGGCCCACAGGTCCGCCGCCGCGTCGATGCGCTTGGCGGTGGGCGTCCCCGCCCCGTGCCCCGCCTGCGTGTCGATGCGGATCAGGATGGGCGCCTCCCCCCCCTGCGCCGCCTGCAGCGCCGCCGCGTACTTAAAGCTGTGCGCGGGGACCACGCGGTCGTCGTGGTCGGCGGTCATCACCATCGTGGCGGGGTAGCGCCCGCCGCGCTTGAGGTTGTGCAGGGGCGAGTAGGCGCGCAGCACCTTGAAGTCCTCCGGGTCGTCCGGGGAGCCGTACTCCGGCACCCACGCCCACCCGATGGTGAACTTGTGGAAGCGGAGCATGTCCATCACCCCCACCGCCGGGAGCGAGGCGCCAAAGAGGTCGGGGCGCTGATTCACCACCGCCCCCACCAGCAGCCCGCCGTTGCTCCCGCCGTGCACGCCGAGCTGCGCCGGCGTGGTCACCCCGTCCGCCACTAGGCGCTCCGCCACCGCGATCAGGTCATCAAACACCCGCTGCTTGTGGTGGCGCATGCCCGCCTCGTGCCACGCCTCCCCGTACTCCCCGCCGCCGCGCAGGTTCGCCACCACGTACACCCCGCCGCGCTGGAGCCACGGCAGCAGGTCGGGCTTAAAGTAGGGCGTCAGCGAGATGTTGAAGCCGCCGTAGCCGTAGAGGAGCGTGGGGCGCGGGCGGGAGGTGTCGAGCCCCTTGGCGTGCACTACGAACGCCGGCACGCGCGCGCCGTCGGTGGAGTCCACAAAGATCTGGCGCGTCTCTAGCGCCCCCGTGTCCACGCTCAGGGCGGGGCGGAACACCTCCTCCACGGCCCCCGTCTCAAACTCGTAGCGATAGACGCTGCCGGGGTCGGTGAAGCTCGTGAAGGAGAAGAAGCCCTCCTTGTCGCGCCAGCGCCCCGTGAGCGCGCTGGCGCTGCCGAGGCCGGGGAGGGCGACGTCGCGCTCGTGAGTCGCCGCCGCCCCCTTGAGCGTGAACGCGCGCAGGAGGCTCGCGGCGTCGCGCAGGTAGCCCACCACGAGGCGCCCGCCCACGAGCTGCGCGAACTCCATCGTCTCGGGGCCCTCCGGCACCACCGTGACGAGCGCCGAGGGGTCGGGCTGGCGGACGTCCAATGCCACCACGCGCCCGCGGGGGGCGTCGCGGTCCGTCTTAAAGAACAGCGTGTCGCCGTCGTTGCCGAGGAAGGAGAAGCCGGCGTCAAAGTTGTCCACCAGCGACACCACCGGCGCGCCGGGGGCGTCGAGGCGCTGGTAGAGCACCTGGCTCTTCTCCGACGCCCCCTGCCACACGCTGATCACCAAGAGCCGCCCGTCCTCGCTCACCTCCCCGCTGAAGCCCCACTCCTTGCGGTCTGAGCGCGCGTACACGAGGCGGTCGGCGGACTGCGGCGTGTCGAGGCGGTGGAAGTAGAGCTTCTGGAAGTAGTTCACCCCCGTCAGCGCCGCCCCCGCCGCCGGGGCGTCGTAGCGGCTATAGTAGAACCCCTCGCCGTCGGCGGCCCAGGAGATGTTGGAGAACTTGACCCACTCGAGCAGGTCGGGGAGGTCCGCGCCCGTGAGCAGGTCGCGCACGCGGATCTCCGCCCAGTCCGAGCCGCCCTTGGAGTACTGGTAGGCGAGGTAGCGCCCCTCGGGGCTCAGCGCGGTGCCCTTGAGCGCCACCACCCCCTCCGCCGAGAGGGCGTTGGGGTCCAAGACCACCCGCGCCGCCGCGTGCGGCTCGCCGACGCGGCGGAGGTAGAGGGGCGACTGGTTCTGCAGCCCGTCGTTGTAGCTGTAGAGCTCCACCCCGCCGCGGCGGACGGGGGCGCTCTGCTTGGGGTAGTTCCACACCGCCTCGATCTCCGCGCGCAGGGGGGCGCGCAGGGGGAGCGCGTCGAGGTAGGCGCGCGAGAACGCCACCTGCGCCTGCACCCACGCCTTGGTCTCCTCGCTGTTGTCGTCCTCGAGCCAGCGGTACGGGTCGGCGAGAAGCTCCCCGTGGAGGCGCTCCACCACCTCCCCCCGCGCCGTGGGCGGGTAGGGCGGGAGCGGCGCGGCGGCGAGGGGGGCGGCGCCGAGGGGCGAGAGGGGCGAGAGGGGCGAGAGAGTCATCAGGGCGGCTCCAGAGAGGCGCAGCGCGAGGCGCAGGGCGCGGGGCAGGGTGCGGGGCAGGGCGCGGGGCAGGGCGGCGATCACTTCAGCACCGTCAGCGCGTCGCGCTGGCGCTTGATCTCATGAAAGAAATCGTTCCCCTTGTCATCCACCACGATAAACGCCGGAAAATCCACCACGTCGATCCTCCAGACCGCCTCCATGCCGAGCTCCGCGTACTCCACCACCTCCACCCGCTGAATACAGTCCTGCGCCAAGCGCGCCGCCGGCCCCCCGATCGAGCCGAGGTAGAACCCGCCGTGGCGCTTACAGGCGTCCGTGACCTCCTGCGTGCGGTTGCCCTTAGCCAACATCACCATGCTCGCCCCGTGAGACTGGAACAGGTCGGTGTAGGCGTCCATGCGGCTCGCCGTGGTGGGCCCAAAGGAGCCCGAGGCGTAGCCGGCGGGAGTCTTGGCGGGGCCGGCGTAATAGACGATGTGGTCCTTCAAGTACTGCGGCAGCCCCTCCCCGCGGTCGAGGCGCTCCTTGAGCTTGGCGTGGGCGATGTCGCGCGCCACGATCAGCGACCCCGTGAGCGACAGGCGCGTGCGGATCGGGTGAGACGAGAGCTGCGCGCGGATCTCGTCCATGGGGCGGTTGAGGTCCACGCGCACCACCTCCCCCGCGAGCTCCTCGCCGGCGGTGGAGGGGAGGAAGCGGGCGGGGTCGTGCTCGAGCTGCTCGAGCCACACGCCGTGGCGGTTGATCTTGGCGTGCACCTGGCGATCCGCCGAGCACGACACCGCGATCGCCACGGGGCACGAGGCGCCGTGGCGGGGGAGGCGGACCACGCGCACGTCATGACAGAAGTACTTGCCGCCGAACTGCGCGCCAATACCGAGGCGCTGGGTCATCGCCAGCACCTGCTCCTCAATGTCGGGGCAGCGCACCGCCCGCCCGCTCGGCGCGCCCGTCGTGGGGAGGTGGTCGAGGGCGCGCGCCGACGCCAGCTTCGCCGTCTTGAGGCAGTGCTCCGCCGACGTGCCGCCCACCACGATGGCGAGGTGGTAGGGGGGGCAGGCGGACGTGCCGAGCTTCTGCACCTTCTCCTCAAGGAAGCGCATGAGGCTCTCGGGGTTCAGGAGCGCCTTGGTCTCCTGAAAGAGGTACGTCTTGTTGGCCGAGCCGCCGCCCTTGGCCATAAACAAAAACTTATACTCCTCCCCATCATCGGCGTAGAGCTCGATCTGGGCGGGGAGGTTGTTGCCGGTGTTCTTCTCGGCGTACATGCCGTAGGGGGCGAGCTGCGAGTAGCGGAGGTTGGTCTGCGTGTAGGTCTCAAACACGCCGCGCGCGATCGCCTCCTCATCGCCGCCCCCCGTGAACACCCGCTGCCCCTTCTTGCCCATGACGATGGCGGTGCCCGTGTCCTGACACGACGGCAGCACCCCGCCGGCGGCGATGGTGGCGTTCTTGAGGAGGTCGAGGGCCACGAAGCGGTCATTGGGCGACGCCTCGGGGTCCTCGAGGATGGCGCTGAGCTGCGCGAGGTGCCCGGGGCGCAAGAAGTGCGCGATCTCGCGCATGGCGAGCGCCGTGAGGGCGGTGAGGGCGCGGGGCTCCACGCGCAAGACCTCCCCCCCGAGCGCCTCCTCGACGCGCACGCCGTCGGTGGTGACGAGGCGGTAGGGGGTGGGGTCGTCCACGTGGAGGTCGTGGTGGGTGGGGAGGAGGGGGCTGAAGTGGAAGTCGCTCATGGGGTGGGTCTCGCGGGGGGCGTGTGCGGGGGCGTGTGCGGCGGGTGAACTCCGCCGGCGCGCGGCGGCGAGGGCGGCGCGCCGCGGCGATGGTTCCACACGGCGGGCGCGAGCGCAACAGGGGGCGCCCTCACGGCGCGGCGAGCGCCCCGCGGAGGGGGGGTCTTGGGGAAGGCTAAGCCGTCGCGCCGCAGAGCTGCTCGGCCTTCCGCCGCGTGAGCTCGTTGACGAGCTCTGCTGGGCAGTTTACATGAGCCAATATATGATCTACAGTGAGCATAAAAGTGATTTAATAGCTCATATATAAGCTGCAAGGTGAAGATGTTTACATTAACAACCCCACGAGAGATGAGGCTCACCCTCGCGTCGCGCTTGAGGGCGCTGCGCCTCGCAGAGAACTTGAGCCAAGCGACGCTCGCGGAGAGGGCGGGGGTGAGCTTAGGCTCGTTAAAGCGCTTTGAGCGCCAGGGGCTCGCCTCACTTGAGCTCTTTATGGCCGTGGTGGCGTGCCTCGGTCGCCTTGAGGAGCTCGAGGGGCTCTTTAAGCCCGCTGAGCCGCTCACGATCGCGGAGATCGACCTCCGTGAGGCTCAGCCGAGACGCCGGCGAGGTCAGCGGTGAGCGCGCTTAAAGGCTTAAGTGAGCTGAAGCGCCTTGAGGTCTCGTCACTTTCAACATCAAGGGCTCAACCTGAGAGCCGCGCCCCCCCTCGCGCCGCTCGCTTATCTTGGTGATAAGACGATGGGGGCGCTGAGCTACCACCCACCCCGAGGAGACTCGGAGTCTATGCTGATCTCCGGTGAAGGGGCGCTCCCCGCGAGCCACACCCCTTGGCTAGTGAAGTTTAGGGGGCTTGACGATGATCAAGATGCTCCACGCGTAGAGCTCGCGTACATGGAGCTCGCGCGCTTAGCGGGGCTTGATGTGCCTCAGACGCGCGCGTTCGAGGCTGAGGGCGCGCTCTATTTTGGCGTTGAGCGCTTTGATCGCTGGTGGGATGGCGAGCTGTGGCGTCGGGCGCACATCCACACCCTTGGGGGGCTCCTTCAGGCCGATTTTCGGGTCCCCTCATGTGTCACCGCGGGCGACACACCCGCGCCTCCTCAAAGTACACCCCCCCCTCACACCGATACCCCGCCCCGCAGTGCGCGTCCTCCTCACACACGCACTCCCGAGACAGCGCG
>VGTA01000289.1 GCA_016874875.1 Deltaproteobacteria bacterium
GCACAAGGCTGTGCTCAGCGCGCCGCCGGAGGGCGCCGACGAGGTGGACGCCAAGCTGAGCGCGGCGCACGCCCGCCGCCGCGCCATCCTCGGGCGCGCCGAGGTGCTCATCGCCGTGGGGGGCGAGGGGGCGGGGGAGCTCGGCGGGGCGCTCACGGGGGCGCTGCAGGCGATGATGGCGAGCTGGCAGGTGCGCGGGCGCGCCGGGAGCGCCTGCCGCGAGGGGGCGCTGCGCCTCGACCTCAGCACGCAGCTGCGCTCGAGCACGCACGCCGTCACCGGCGAGGAGCTCGTGGAGCTCGGCTGGGACGCCGCCCTCTCCGCCTGCCCCGCCCCCGAGGCGCTCAGCGCCGCGCAGATGCCGAGGCTGCGCGGCGCGGCGCGCTACAACAAGCCGGCGCGCCAGGCGCTCGTGGAGTTCGTGGAGCTGCTCCGCGAGGAGGCGAAGGCGAGCGGCGGGGGCGAGGGCAAGACGGCGGCGGCCAAGACGGCGGAGGAGGTGCGCGGGGCGCTCGAGCGCCTCCTGAGCGACGCGCTCCCGCTCTAGCCCGCGCGCCCCTCCCGCGCGCCGCTCAGAGCCCCGCGGGCGGCTCGCCGCGCATGAGCCTGCGGAGCGACCGCCGGCGCGCGACGTAGGCGCTCACCGCGAGGGCGACCGCGACGCCGCCGAGCAGGTAGAGCTGGTAGGTCTTGGCCTGCTCGAGGAGCTGCTCCCAGCGCGCCCCCGCCCAGTAGCCGAGCGCGATCCACGCGGGCACCGAGACGAGCGCGGCGAGGCCGTCGAGCAGCACAAAGCGCCAGAGCGGGAAGCCGCCCATGCCCGCCGTCAAGAAGACGGCCCCGCGCACCCCCGCCACGAACCGCCCGAGGAACACCGACCAGCTCCCGTAGCGGTCAAAGTAGCCCTCGACCTTGGCGAGGCGCTCGGGGCTGGCGAGGCGGTCCCAGCGGCTCGGGGTGAGCGAGTCGGGCGCCTGGTCGGCGGCGCTGGCGGCGGCGCGGCGCAGGCGGCGGGCGGCGAGGCGCCGGCCGATCAGGTAGAGGGAGACGTCGCCCACGAGGATAAAGACCATGCTCACGGCGAAGTGCACATAGACGTCCATGTGCCCCTGCCCGGCGAGCACCCCGCCGTAGATCAAGGGGATGTCCTCGGGGATGGGCACGCCGAGGCCCGCGAGGAACAGGACGAGGGCGATGGCGACGTATTGGAACTGCTCAAGGTACTCTGTGAGCCAAGCGATCATAGGGGCTCCTCTGTGTGGGAGCTGCGCTCGAGGGCGCGCAGGTGTGGGGGCAGGTACGGGGAGAAGTGACGCGCGGGGAGGGCGGCGCGCCGCCGCAGGACCCACGAGAAGAGCGGGCGGCCCATGACGCGCCCGAGGGCCATGACGGCGGGCTGCGAGGTGCCGCCCTTGTAGACCTGCACGCCCGCCTGGAGCATAGCGGTGAGCATCACGCGGTAGGCGGTCTTGACCACGCCGCGGCGCTGGATGAGCGGGTGCAGGGTGATGTCGACGCCGGCGAGGGCGCCCCAGAGGGGGTGGTCGGGGGTGTCGGAGTAGGAGAAGCTGCCCATAAAGGCGCCCTCGCGGTAGAGCACCCAGGCGCGGGCGGGGGGGCGGTCGCCCCGCCGCTCGGCGCGGAGGACCTCGCTGAGCTCCTCTTGCGCGCGCTGCAGGACGCGCGCGTTGGCGCCAAACCAGCAGTGCTCCGGGTGGGCGCTGAAGTAGCGCCGCTTGAGCGCGACGGTGAGGTCCACCTCGGTCTGCGTGCGCAGCGGGCGAACGTCGAGGTTGAGGGCGCCGAGGTGGGGGGGGGGCGCGTAGGCGCTCATCAGGCGCTCAAGCGAGCGGCGCGGGTCGCCGAGCAGGACCACGGAGTCGAGGCGGAGGCCGGCGCCGAGCGCCACGCCGAGGAGCGGGGCGTAGCGGGCGCTCAGCATGAGCTCCGCGTCCTCGGAGAGGGGAGCGGCGAGGAGCGCCTGCGTGGCCCAGCGCGCGGCGTCGGGGTCCGCCCAGTCAAAGTCGAGGGCGTAGGTGTGGGTGGGGGCGCCGTACCACGACTCCGCCTGCCGCCAGTGCATCAGGTAGCCGCGAATCTGCTCGCCCCGGGCGTAGGTGTGCAGGTCCCCTTCGGCGCCCGCCCGCAGCGCTCGGTAGCCGCCCTCGAGGAAGCCGCGCGTGACCTCAAAGGCGCGCGCGTCTGAGCGGTGCTCAGGGAAGCTCGTGTGGGCTTGGAAGCGGAGCGCGGCGAGGGTGTGGAGGAGTGTGTGTGGCATCCGAGGGGGGCGCCGGGGCGCGGGGGGTGGGGGCGGCGTCTGAGCCTAAGGGGGGGAGGGCGTGGTCGTCAATCGCTTCACGCCCGCCGCGCGCCCGCCGCGCGCCCGCCCCCGCACGCACGCACGCTCGCCGCAGAGGCGCGTGTTGAGGCGCCCCTCTCGCCCTGGAGCCCCCCATGCCCCACCCCGCCCCCCCCCCGCGCCCCCGCGCCCTCGCCGCGCCCCTCGCCGCGCTGCTCGCCCTGAGCGCCTGCGAGGGCGTCGCGCCCGCCCCCCCCGCCCCCCCCGCGCCCCCCGCGGGCTGGTACGCCCTTGAGGTCAACGGCGGCCCGCGCACCTACCACAAGCGCGCCGCCCCGCTCGCGCGACTCGCCGCCGCGGGCTGCGCGCTCGGCGAGGTCCACGAGGGGAGCGCGCTGCGCGTGGCCCTCAGCGGCGAGGGGTGCGCGGTGCGGGCGGAGCGCCTGAGTCTGCGCGAGCAGCTCGCCCTCGGGGCGCCCATCCCCGCCGGCGCCCTCCCCGCCCACGAGCTCACGGCGCTCAAGGGGGTGGGGGAGCGGCTCGCGGCGCGCTTGGTGGCGGCGGGGGTGGACTGGTCGGACCCCGCCGCCCTGCGCGCCGTCAAGGGGGTGGGCCCCAAGCTCTCGGCGCGCCTCGCCGCGCGCTTCTCGTTCGCCCCGCCGCGGGTGATCTGGCGCGCCGCTGAGGGCGCGGGGGGGGCGCCGTGAGCGCCCCGCGCCGCGCGGAGCCGGCGGCGTGGGGCGAGGCGCGCCTGTGGGCGGATGACGCGGCCGCCGCCCTCGCCGCGCGCCGCGGGTGGGGGGCGGGGGCGGGGGCGGCGGAGCGCGTGGCGGTGGTGGGCGCGCGCGCGGCGACCCCCTACGGCCTCGAGGTGGCCGCCGCCCTCGCCCGCGTCGCCGCGCGCGCGGGGCGCGTGGTGGTGTCGGGGGGCGCGCGGGGCGTCGACAGCGCCGCCCACGCCGCCGCCCTCGACGCCGGCGGCGACTCGCTAGCGGTGCTCGGCGCGGGGCTCGAGCACGCCCCGGGGCGCCTCGGCGCGCTGCGCGCGCGCGGGCTCGGCCTCCTCAGCCCCTTTGAGCCCCACCGCCGCGGGGCGGCCTGGGCGTTCCCGCGCCGCAACGAGCAGGTGGCGGCGCTCTGCGGGGCGGTGCTGGTGGCGGAGGCGGGCGCCGCGAGCGGGGCGCTGATGACGGCGCGCGCCGCCCTCCGCCGCGGGCGGCCGGTGTGGGTGGCGCTGGGGCGGCTCGGGGAGCCCTCTCACCTCGGCTGCTACGCGCTGCTCGACGAGGGGGCGCGCGCCCTGAGCGGGGAGCGCGCGTGGCTGGAGGGGGAGGGCGCCGCCGCGCCCCCCGCCCCGCTCGGCGCGCCCCCGCTCGGCGCGCCCTCCTCCTGGGCGCCCCCCTCCTGGGCGCCCCCCTCCTCTGCGCCCTCCTCCTGGGCACCCCCCTCCTCTGCGCCCCCCTCCTCGGCGCTGCTCGCCGCCGCCGCCGCCGAGCCCGCCCACATCGAGGAGCTCGCGCTGCGCGCCGGGCTACCGCTGCCGGCGGCGATGGCGGAGGCCGCGCTCCTTGAGCTCGACGGGTGGCTCCGCGCCCTGCCGGGGGGGCGCTACGCGCGCGCAGCGCTCCCCTGAGCGCGGGGCGCTGGCGCGGAGCACCACAAAGCGAGCGTCGGCGCACTCCTGCGCCTCCACTCGCCCAAAGGGGCCGCGCAGGGCGGCGTGGTGGCCGAGGTGGCGGTTACCCACCACCCAGAGCGCCCCCTCGGGGGTGAGCGCGCCCGCCGCCTCCTCAAACATCTTGAGCGCCACGGCGGTGGTCTCGGCGCCCTGGAAGTGGAAGGGGGGGTTGCAGAGGATGAGGTCGAAGGGCGGGCGGGCGGCGTCGCGCCAGGGGGCGAGGGCGTCGCCCGCCTCAAAGCGCGCCCGCAGCCGCGCGCCCTCCGCCGCGCCCTCCGCCGCGCCCTCCGCCGCGCCCTCCTCCTCCGTCGCCCCCCCAAAGCGGGCCGCTAGCGTGAGGCGCGCGGACTCGAGCGCCCTGTAGGAGGCGTCGAGGAGCTCGCACTCCACCCGCCCGCCCGCCGCGAGGGCGTGCGCCGCGGCGTGGAGGGCGAGCACCCCGTCCCCGCAGCCCACGTCCGCCACGCGCAGGGGGCGCCCCGCCGCCCGCGCCGCCGCCGCCGCCTCGCGCGCCGCGCGGGCGAGGCTCGGCAGGAGCGCCGCCGCCCCCGCGTCGAGGGCGCCGTCGCTAAAGACGCCGGGCAGGTTGATGAGCGCCGCGCCGCCGTGGGCGGCGGGGAGCGCGTAGGCGTGGCGGGGGAGCGGGGGGGCGGGGGGCGGGGCGGCCCCGATGGGGGCGGCGGGCGTGAGGAGGCGCGCGCGCCGCCAGGCGAGGCTGGTGGGGGTGGCGCCGAACGCCGCCTCAAAGGCCCGAATCGTGGAGGTGTGGACGTGCTTGACCATGCCCGCGCCGAGCGCCCAGGGGGCGGCGGCGGGGGGCGCGGGAGTGCAGAGCGCGGGGGCGCGGCAGAGGGCCGCCACGCGCAGGAGCTGGTCGCGCAGGAGGTCGAGGGTGGTGGGCACCTTGACGATGACGCCGGCGAGGGGCGCCCCCCCCGCGAACGACGCCACCCGAGGCGCGTCGTCGGCGCTCAGGGCGGCGCAGGGGAGGCACAGGAGCCGCCCGGCGTCGAGCGCGTTGCGCGCGAGGGCGTCGCGCGCCGCGCGGTGGCTCAGCGCGGAGTCGCCCACGCTCACCACCCGCGCCCCGGGGAGCGCGCTGAGGAGGGCGGCGGCGAGGGCGCCAAAGGCGTCGTTCACCACAATGAGCAGGCGTGGCGCGGGGGGGGCGCCGAGCGCGGGGGGGGCGCCGAGCGCGGGGGGGGCGAGGCGCTCCTCCACGGCGCGGAGGGCGAGCTCGTCGGCGGCGTCCCAGGCGCGCAGGAGGGCGCGCCCCTCCTCGCGGAGCGGGTGGGGCAGGTCGAGGCGCGCCCCGGCCCACGAGAGCCACCGCTCGTCGGGGGGGCGCGCGGG
>VGTA01000290.1 GCA_016874875.1 Deltaproteobacteria bacterium
ACGAGGAGGTCAACGCGCTCCTCGCGTGGCTGGCGGCCAAGGACCGCGCCGCGCGCCCCGCCGCGGCCGAGCAGGTGATTCAGGAGCTCGACGCCCTCGCGCAGGAGCTCGGGCGCCTCGCGCCGGCCGCGGACGGCGCGCGCGTGAGCCTGGCGCGCCGCGCGGCCCCGAGCGCGGCCTCCCTCGCCGCGCCCGCCGCGCTCACTGCGCCCGCGCCCGCGCTCGCGCCCTCTCCCGGGACCGTCGCCCTGCCCGCCCCGCAGCGGGCGACCGGGCGCCCCGCCGCGCGCTGGCTCCTCGGCGGCGCCCTCGCGCTCGGCGGCGCGTCCGCGGCGTACGCCGTGTGGGGGGGCGGGGCGACGCCGGAGGGGGGGCGCGGGCCGGTGGCGCTCACCCCCGTCTCGCCCGCCGCGCCCGCCGCGCCCGCCGCGCCCGCCGCGCCCGCCGCCCCCGCCGCCGCGCCCGCCGCCTCCGCCGCCGCGCCCGCGCCCGCCCCCGCGCCCGCCGCGCCCGCCGCGGCGCCCCCCCGGCAGGCCTCTGGGACTCGCGCGCCCGACGCGCGCCCCGCCGCTGGGCGCGTGGCGCGCGCCGTGCAGCTGCGCCTCTCGGGGCTCATCCACCCGGCGGGCGGGCGGGTGCGCCTCTCGGTCACCACCACGCCCCCGGGCGCGTCGGTGACCTACGCGCTCAGCCCGCGGACGCTCGGGGTGGTGAAGGGGAGCACGCTGCTGCTGGGGCCCTCGGCGCACGAGAGCGCCTCGGTGCAGGCGTGCGCGGGTGACGTGTGCAGCGCCCCGGTGCGCATCCGCGTCACCGCCGCCGCCGAGGAGCCGCCCGAGTGAGCCGCGCGCCTCGCCGCGCGGCGCGCGCCCTGCTCCTCCTCGGCCTCCTCTGGCCCGCCTGGGGCGGCGCGGGGGCGGCGCCGGCCGCGCCGCCTCGGCCCGTGGCCTACTTTGATCACTACGCTCACGGCGCGGGGCGCCCCGCGGGGGAGACGCCGGCGCTGTGCGCGGACGGGGTGGACAACGACGGCGATGGGGTCAAGGACGCCGCCCGCGCCTGCGACCCAGCGCGCCGCGCGCGCCTCTTGGCCTGCGGGGGGTGCCACCAGGGCGCCGAGGCGACGCGCCCGATGGGGCACGCGCAGTGCGAGGGCTGCCACGACACGGCGCGCATCCTCGCGCGGGCGGGGTCGCCGGGCGTGCCCTACTGCCGCTCCTGCCACATCAGCGCCACGCAGCTCCGCGCGCCCCCCTTCCGGCAGCCGGCGGGGGTGGGGCGCTTTGTGACGGCGGCGCCCGAGGGGGGGTGGAGCCAGCTGCGCCTCGCGCGCTTTGACCATGAGCTCCACAGCCGCTGGGCGGGCGTCTGTGAGGTCTGCCACGCCCCCGTCAGCGGTCGCCCGTCTACGGAGCGCGAGCGGCGGAGTTTGGCGCGCGCCATATCGGAGGGGGCGCGCCCGGCGCGCGGCCCCCTCTTTAGCGCGGAGTTCTCGCACGGCGGGCACGAGGCCTGCGCGCGGTGCCACAGCCCCGCCCTCGGCCCCGCCCAGCCCACGCTGAGCGTGCAGATGCGCGACTGCGAGGCTTGTCACGAGGTCGCCCCCCCCTCGCCCCCCTTGGCGCCCGCGGTCACGCAGACGACGGGCCTCTTTCAGCACGCGGCGCACGCGGCGGCGTCGGGGACGAACCCCTGCCGCGTGTGTCACACCAACACGGGCGTCCAGCCCGGCACGCGCGCGGTGCAGCTGCCCGCCAAGGCGGCGTGCGCCACCTGCCACGGCGGCGCCGTCGCCTTTGACCTCGGGCCCTCCAGCTGCGCCCGCTGCCACATCCAGCAGGTCTATCAGCCATGACGTCTCGCCTGAGCTCCCTGGCGTTCGCGGTCGCCCCCGCCCTCGCCGCCCTCGCCGCCCTCGCCGCCCTCGCCGCCCTCGCCCCCGCCGCCGCCGCGCCCGCCGCGCCCGCCCCCGCCGCGGGCTTCTCGCACGTCACGGCGGCGCACGCCGCGGAGCCGTGCGCGCGCTGTCACGCGGGGGCGGGCGGGGAGGGGGCGCCGCCGCCCGTCCGGGGGCACGCGGCGTGCGCGGGGGGCGGCTGTCATGATGTGTTTGGGGGAGCGGGGGAGGGGGCGGGGGCCTTCTGTCGGGCGTGTCACGCGCGCGCTGAGCCGTGGGCGGTGCGGGCGGGGGAGGGGGCGGCGGGGGGCGCGGCGGGGGGCGCGGCGGGGGGCGAGGACCACTGCGTGGCGTTTCCGCACGCCGCGCACCTCAAGCGCCTCGCGGCGGACGGGGAGGGGGCCTGCCTCGGCTGCCATCACCTCGACGCCGCCCCCGGGGCGGCGGGCGCGCCGCCGGGCGACCCGCGGGCGGGGGGGCCGGGGCACGCCGACTGCGTGGGGTGTCACGCCGCGGGGCCGGCCCCCGAGCCCGGCGCCCCCGAGGCCGGCGCCCCTCACGCGATGGGCGACTGCGCGGGGTGCCATGAGCGCCGCGAGCGCCGCGAGGGGGGGCTGTGCGCGCCGTGGCGCCGCGGGCGCGCCTTCCGCGTGGGGGCGGCCTTTGACCACGCCGCCCACCGCCTCGACCCGCGCGCCTCGCCCCCCGCGCCGCTGTCGTGCGCGCTGTGCCACCAGGGCGTGGCGCAGAGCGGCGGGCGTGGCCCCGACGGCGCAGTGCGGCCCATCACCCTCCTCACACCCAAGGCGATGACGCGCGCCTGCGGGGCGTGCCACACCGGGCGCCTGCGCCTCGAGGGGGGCGCGGCGCTCTTCTCGGTGAACGACCCCAAGGCCTGCGCGCGCTGTCACCCGCAGCTTCGCTTCTCGGCGGCGCAGGTCGCCCAAGGACACGGAAAGGTCTGGTAGCTATGGCCGCCACCTGGATCGGTAAGACGCTCTTTCAGTCTGCCCCGCACCTCTCTCCTCAAGACTTCCGCGACGCCCTGCGCGCCGCGCCCCTCCTGCAGGGCGCCGCCGATGTGCACCTCAAGCAGCTCCTCTCGCAGTGCCCCAAGCGCCTCTATCGGCGCGGCGAGGTCATCTATGAGCAGGGGCGCTTTGGGCACAGCCTCTTTATTCTCGTGGGCGGGGAGGTGCACCTCGGGGCCCGCGAGCGGGGCGGGGAGGGGGCGTGGCAGGTGCGCCGCGCGCTGCGCGCCCCAGGGGAGGTCTTTGGCGAGGAGGTCGTGCTGGGCGCCGCGCCCCGGGCGCTGACGGCGGTGGCGGAGGGGGAGGCGGTGGCGGTCGTCGAGGTGGAGCTGGCGCGCCTCACGCGCCTCGACCGCCTCCTCGACGGGCGCCTCCTCGAGCGCCTCGCGCTCTCGCGCTCGCGCGACGCGCTGCTCGACCTCCTGCGCGGGCACCCCGCCCTCATGGCGCTCAGCGAGCGCGCGCGCCTCGCCCTCGCCGAGGGGGCGCAGCTGCGCCTCATGGCCCGCGGCGCGCGCCTCGAGCTGAGTCCGCAGCTCGTGGGCAGCGCGGTGCCCGCGGGGTGCTCGCACCTGCTCGTGCGCGCTGGCGTCTTTAAGCTCACCGCCGCGCCCTCCCCCGCCGGGGGCGCCGCGGGGCGGGTGCTCGCCTACCTCAACGAGGGCGACGTGGTCCACCTCGCGCCCCTGCTGTCGGCGGGGGGCGGGGCGGGGGTGCTGCTCGAGGCGGCGGAGCGCGGCGAGGTGCTCTATCTAGAGGCGGGGGCGGTGCGCGGCCTCTCCGCCGCCGACCGCCAGCTCCTCGAGGCCCTCGAGTTTACGCCGCGCCCGCTCCAGGGGGCCGCCGGCGCGCCCAACACCGTCTTTCAGTTCGTGGAGAGTCTGCTCAGCGAGGGGGCGCAGGAGGGGATGTCGCTGCTGACGATCAACCTCGACCACTGCGTGCGCTGCGGGCAGTGCGTGCGCGCCTGCGAGGACCGCCACGGGCACGCGCGCATGACGCGGCGCGGGAAGGCGCTCGTGCGGCGCCGCGACGTGGCGGTGGCGGGGGAGCACCAAAAAGTGCTGATCCCCACCTCGTGCCGCCACTGCGCCAACCCCGAGTGCATGATCGGCTGCCCCACGGGCGCCATCCACCGCGCCCCCTCGGGGGAGGTGGACATCAAGGACTCCTGCATCGGCTGCGCGAGCTGCGCCAACCGCTGCCCCTACGGCAACATCACCATGGTCCCCACGCCCGAGCGCGAGGTGCACGGCGTGGTGCGCGACCTGATCGCGAGCAAGTGCAACCTCTGCAGCGGCTACGAGGAGCCCAACTGCGTCCACAACTGCCCCACGGGCGCCATCCTGCGCGTGGAGCCCACCGCGTATTTCGAGGAGCTCGCCGAGGCGCTCGGCGAGCCGCTGCGGCGCGCGGCGGGGGAGGCGGGCAAGACGGCCACGGCGCGGCGCGGCGGGCGCGGGGCGTGGGCGCTGTGGCTCGGCACCCTCGCCGCCGCCGCCGCCGCCCTCGCCGCCTCGGCGTGGGCGCCCCCCTCGCCGTGGGGGGGGCCGCGGCTGTGGCTCGGGGTGGGCGCGGCGCTCGCGATGGCGGCGGCGCTGGCGCTCGCGGGGCGCCGGCGGGCGGCGGGGCGCCGCGCGCAGGGGGGGGCGCTGCGCGTGTGGACGCAGGTCCACCTCGCGGCGGGGGCCCTGGCGCTGGCGCTGATGGTGGCGCACACGGGCGGGCGGGCGGGCGCGGGGCTCACGGCGGCGCTCTGGGCGCTGACCTGGGGTGAGGTGCTGCTCGGGGCGGCGGGCTGGTGGCTCTATCGGGTGACGCCGCGCCTGCTCTCGGAGCTCGAGGGCGGGGCGCAGGTGGAGGAGGACGCGGCGGCGGAGGCGCGCGCGTCGGCGGCGGCGCGGGCCGCCCTGGAGGCCGCGGCGCCGCCGGAGCAGGTGGCGCGCCTCGCGCTGTGGCTCCCGGGGCCCCTCGCGCTCCTGAGTCCGCGCTACCGCGCCGGGGCGGCGCGCGAGCGCCTGCGCGGGCTGCTCGCGGCGCACCCGCTCCCGGAGGACCTCCGCGGCGCGCTGCAGGGGTGGGCGGAGCAGGCGCTCCGGGGCCGTGAGCTCGAGGCGGTGGCGCGCCTCTACGCCCTCCGCCGCCGCTGGCTGGTGTGTCACCTCGCCGCCGCCGCCGCCGTCCTGGTGCTCATGATCGCCCACATCGCCGCCGTCGGCGCGGCGCTGCTGGGCTGAGGAGGTGTCTCGTGTCTGCGCGTCCTGAGTCCCCAGCTGCCCCTCAGCCCCCCCCCCCCCCCCCCCCCCCCCCCCCCCCCCCCCCCCCCCCCCCCCCCCCCCGGGGGGGCCGCCGCCCCCCCCCCCCCCCCGGCGCGGCCCCCCCGCCCCCCCGGCGCGCCCCCC
>VGTA01000291.1 GCA_016874875.1 Deltaproteobacteria bacterium
CGGGGGCTTGTGCGGGTGCCGCGGCCTCCTCGGCGGCCTTGGCGCGCGCCTCCTTGACGGCGTCGCTCAGGAAGCCGTCGAGGGTCTGCTCGCGCAGCGGGTTGACCTTGTAGGAGGCGACCTCCACGATGAACGGCTTGCCCTCCACGAACACGTAGCGCGCGTCGCCCTTGGCGCCCACGCGCAGGGTCGCCTCCCCCTTGGGGCCCTTCACGCGCACCGTGGGGGCCCCCTCTAGGCCCCACTCCGCCGCGAGGGCGGGGGGGAGGGCGCCGTTGGCGTCGGCGGGCAGGCGGGCGGCCACGCCGCTGGGGCGCAGCTCGCTGGCGTTGTTGACAAAGATCTTGGCGTTGGTCTGGTCGACGTCAGCGTCGGCGAGGCCCTCCACGGACCAGCCGGCGGCCGTGGGCGCGCTGGCGTCATCGCCCGCGTCCTTGCCCGCGTCCTTGCCCGCGTCCTTGCCCGCGTCCTTGCCCGCGTCCTCCCCCTGGGCGGCGCCTGCCGCGCGGGTCAGGCGGAGGGCCCTGTCGCCGGGGCCGCGCACCTCCACCTCGGCGGGGTCCTCCACCTTGAGGTAGGGGCCGCCGGCGAAGCGGGAGAAGTCCACGCTCAGGTCGCCCCAGGTGCTCAGGCCCTTCACGCGATACACGCGCTCGCCCTCCGCGTCGCGGAGGTGGACGGCGTCGCCCTTGCCGTTGCCCACATACCACAGGCGCTCCTTGCCGCCCACGGTGAGGCGCAGGGCGCGGTCGTAGGTGGTGGCGCTGACGCGCAGCTTGGCGTGGTGGGCGGCGCGGGTGGCGACCACGGCGTCGAGGGGGCGCGAGAGGAGCTTCTCGAGGAGGGCGCTCACCTCCTCGGGGCCCGCCGGGTAGCCGTGGGCGCTCTCCACGCGCCAGGCCTTGTCGTCGCCGCGGCGCAGCGCGACGGCGGTGGCGGCGGCGGGGGCGGCGACGGCGTTCTTGGAGAGGCGCTCGGGCGCCTCGGGCGTCTCCTTGGGGGAGAGCGCGATCGAGAGCGCCTCCACCTCAGCGCCGTCGGGGCTCACCTTGAGCTCGGCGGCGAGGGTGCGGGCGTCGGGGCGCGCGGGGGGCTCCCCGCCAAAGCGGAGGGCGAGGGCGGCCGCCTGCGCGGCGAGCAAGAGCAGCAGCGCGGTGTTGAGCTTCATCACGGGCTCCTTTCTTACGCCGCGCGCGCGCTGAGGCGGCGCGGGAGGGTGGCGAGCAGGGTGAGCGCCACGAGGGCGGCGAGGGCGACGCCGTAGTTGACGAGCTCGTAGGCGCGCTGCTCCTCGGGGGTGGTGGACCGCAGGACGCGCGCCGCGGCGCCGCCGGTGCGGATGGCGGCGAGGGAGTCGTCCTCCACCGCCCACTCCACCACGTTCTGGAACATCAGGAGGCTCGCCTCGTAGTCGCCGCGCAGCCCAAAGAGCCCCGTGTAGTAGTTGCCCACGCCGAGGCCGAGGTCAGAGACGAGGTCGGGGGCGCCGATGACGGCGAGCTTGGCGCCCGCCACGGCGCTCTTGAGGGTGCGCCCGGTCTTGTCGAGCTCCACCTTGAGGCTCGGCGGCTCGACGGCGAGGGGGGCGTCGCCCTCCTGCCTGGCCTCGCCCTCCTGCGGGGCGGGCGCCGCCTTCATGTCGGCGAAGGGGCTCTTGAAGGGCCCCTCGAGCGTCGCCGCTAGCAGCTGCCGCCCCACCTTCGCCTCCCCGCGCGCCACCGACGGCGAGAGGTCGTCAGAGGCGCTCACCCAGCTCTCCTCGGAGCTGAAGAGGAGCGGGCGCGCCGCCACGCCCTCCGCCACGCCCTCGAGGGTGAGGGGGGCGGGCCACATCACGGTGAGCGAGCTGAGCCCCGAGAGGATCACGTGGTCGCTCGGGAAGTCGCCGCGCGACACCTGGTTAAAGAAGGGGTAGGGCGCCTGCGTGATCTGCACGCGGTTGAAGCCGCGGCTCACCGGGTACACGATGTCGAGGCTGCGCGGGTCCGCCACGCGCCCCTCGCCCACGCGCACGCCGTAGGCGCTGAGGAGGCGCGGCAGGGAGGCGTCGAGGGGCTCCGCCTTAAAGGTGGGCGGCACCTGCCCGTTGCTGTTGGGCATGAACTCGGGCTCGATCTCGGCGCGCCCGGCGAGGGCCAGGACGGTGCCGCCGCCCATCAGGTACTGGTCGATGGCGAACTGCTGGTTAGGCGAGAGCGCCCCGGGCTTGGCCACGAGCAGCACGTCGATGTCGGCGGGGACGAGCTCGTCCTTGAGCTCGAGGCGGCGCACCTCGAACTCAGCGCCGAGCACCTTCTCGAGCTGGCGGTAGTCGCTCTTGGGCGGGGGCGGCTCCTGCCCGTAGGGCATGGCGGGGTGCTCCTCCGTCTCGTTCTTGGTGAGGAGGCCGACGGTCTTCTTGAAGCCGGGCGCCGAGCGCCGAATCGCCGTCTCCACGAGGCGCGTGAGGTTCTCCGCGCTCAGGTCCTTCTGCAGGAGCATGAGCCCCTCCTGCTTCTTGCCCACCTCGATGAGCCCGTAGGCGTAGTACTCGCGGGCGTCGAGGAGGTCGAGGCGGAAGGGGTTAAAGTCGTGGCGCTCGGCCAGCTGCGCGCGCTGCTCCGCCGTGAGGGCGGCGGGGTCCACGAGGCTGAACTCGAGCGCCCCGCCGCTCGCCGCCGCGCGCGCCTTGAGGTCCTCAAAGGTGCGCGTGAGGCGCGCGGGGAGCTCGCGGAGCGCCTCGGGGAGCTGCTCGGCGGGGGTGATGTAGCCGGTGAGCTTGATGGGCTGCGAGGCCATGAGCGCGTCGAGGCTGAGGAACTCGCTGCTCACGGCCTTGACCGCCTTGGTGAGCGCGTACTCGAGGCCCTTGAGCTGGAGCTCCACGCCGTCATTGGAGTGGTCGCGGCGCACGTCCACGAGGTCCTCAAAGCCCAAGACCACGTGCTCGTCGCCGTAGCGCAGGAGGACGTGGAAGTAGGCGTTGACGAACGACATCTCCGCGCGCCCCGCCACCGAGATGGGGATGCTGCGGATGCCGTAGGTGGCGCCGAGCTCCTCCTCGAGGTCCTCGTTGGCGTGCGGGTCCACGAACTCCACCTTGAGCCGCTCGCCGCCGCGCGCCTGGTACTCCTTGAGGAGGTCCTTGATCTGCGGCACGAGGGGGGCGAGGAGCGGGTGGGTGCGCTCCGAGAAGTAGCCCGTGACCTCGAGGCGCTCGTCGAGGCCCTCAAGGACCTCCACCGTCACGTCGCTCACGCTGTAGAGCTGGTCCTCGGTGAGGTCGAGGCGCCCGGGGCGGGCGTCGTGGAGCAGGGCGTTGCCCGCCACGAGGTTGAGCCCAAAGAGGACCGCCGCGAGGCGGGCGGCGCGCCACGAGGAGGGGCGGTCGGCGGGGGCGAGCTCCATGCGCTTGCGCTCGATGGCGAGGGCGTTGAGCGACAAGAAGAGGCCCGTGAGGCTGAGGTAGTAGGCGAGGTCGCGCAGGTCGAGGACGCCGCGCTCCACGCTCAAAAAGCGGCTGCCGGAGCCGAGGGCGGCGAGGAGCTCCTGCGCGTCCTGCCCCACGAAGCCCAAGAGGGTGCTCGAGCCCACAAAGTAGAGCGCGCCGCAGAGCACCATGGTGAGCATCAGCGACACGATCTGGTTGTCGCTGAGGGCGCTCACCCACAGCCCCGCCGCGAGGTACGCCGAGGCGAGGAGCAGCGCCGCCACGTAGCCGCCGATGACGGGGCCGCTGTCGAGGGGGCCGAGGTCCGCCACGGTGAGCGGTATGGGGAGCGTGAGGGCGAGGGCGAGCGCCACGAGGCCGAGGCTGGCGAGGAACTTGCCCAAGACGAGCTCGGAGGTCTTGAGCGGGAGGGTGAGGAGCACCTCGAGGGTGCCCATCTTCTGCTCCTCGCTCCACTGGCGCATGGTGACCGCCGACACCAAGAAGATGAGCAGGAGCGGCATCCACTCAAAGAGGGGGCGCACGTCGGCGATGCCGCGGATAAAGAAGCGCGACTGGGTGAAGAAGGTGAAGAGGGTGACGAGCAAGAAGACGCCGAGGAAGATCACCGCCACGGGGGAGAGGAAGTGAGAGCGAATCTCCTTGCGCGCGATGCTGAGGACTCCGCCGAGGTTCATGAGCGCTCCTTTCTGCTCTGTCCGCTGCGCTGACCGACGCGCTTGGCGCGCTCGGGGGCGCGCTCGGGGGTTGCTGCTGAGGGGGCCGCGGCGGGCGCTGCGGCGGGCGCTGCGGCGGGCGCTGCGGCGGGCGCTGCGGCGGGCGCTGCGGCGGCGCGCGACGCGTGCGCGCGCATCAGCTCACGGAACACATCCTCAAGGCTGCGGGCGTCGGGCCCCACCGACAGCACGCGCCAGCCCGCCCGCACGGCGGCGGCGGCGAGGTCCGCCGCGAGGTCCGCCGCGCGCGCCGCCCCGCCCTCCTTGAGCGCCACGCGGAGCGAGAGCGCCTCCCCCTCACGCCCCGCCAGCGTCACCTCCCCCGCGCTCGGCACCGAAGAGAGGGCGCGGCGCGCCGCCGCGAGGTCTGTGGGGCCCTGAGCGCGCAGGAGCGCCCCGCCGCCGCCCACGAGCGACGAGAGGGGGGCGTCCGCGGCGAGCTCGCCCTGGATGAGCACCACCACGCGGTCGCACACCGCCTCGATCTCCGAGAGGATGTGCGTCGAGAGGATGATGGTCGCGCGCGCCGCGAGGCGCTTGATGAGGTCGCGGATCTCGAGGATCTGGACCGGGTCGAGGCCGTTGGTGGGCTCATCGAGAATCAGCAGGTCAGGGCGGTGCAGGATCGCCTGCGCCAGCCCCACGCGCTGCCGGTAGCCCTTAGAGAGGGTCTGGATCACCTGCGCGCGGCGCGCCGTGAGTCCCGTCGCCTCAAGGGCCTCGTCGATGGCGCGGGCGCGCTCCGCGCCCCGGAGGCCGCGGAGGTCGGCCATAAAGCGCAGGTACTCCTGCACCTGCAGCTCGGGGTAGAGGGGGGCGTTCTCGGGCAGGTAGCCGATCTTGCGCTGAACGGCGACGCGGTCCCGCACGACGTCGAGCCCATCGATGGACACGGCGCCCGAGGTGGGCTCAAGGAAGCCCGTCATCACCTTCATGACCGTGGTCTTGCCGGCGCCGTTGTGGCCGAGCAGGCCCACGATCTCGCCGCGCTGGACAGAGAACGACACGTCGGAGACGGCGCGCGCCTCCCCGTATCGCTTCTCGACATTCTGAACAGAGATCATCGCAGTACATACCTCCAGGCGAGAGGGGGGGGTGGGTTGCGGTGTGCGCCCGGCGCCGCGGGGGCGCGGGGGCGCGGGCGTGCACTGATAAGCACGGCGCGTGGGGGC
>VGTA01000292.1 GCA_016874875.1 Deltaproteobacteria bacterium
GAAGGGGGGCGCCGCGCCGAAGGGGCGCTGAGGGCGGGGCGCTGAGGGCGGGGCGCGTAAAATCTGTTGTGGACACCCTGAGGCTTTTGACACCTTGAGGGGCGTCTTCACAGCCCCAAACCCTAACCCGCTCAGGGCGCCGCCGCGCCCAAGGAGTCGCCATGCCCTCGCCCTCTCCGCAGCGCCCTCATCCGCGCGCCCTCAGGTCCCTGCGCGGCCCCCTCGCGCTCCTCATCGCCCTCTCCGCTGCGCTGGGGCCCTCAGGGGCGCGCGCGCAGATGGGCGCGGCGGGGGCGGTCTGCGAGCAGCCCAACGTGCTGTTTGTGCTCGACTACTCGGGGAGCATGAATCAGAACAACAAGTGGGGGCAGGCGGTGGATTCGCTGACGCAGGTGACGATCGCCTTTGACGCGCGCCTCCGCTTTGGGATCATGCACTTCCCCACCGACGGGCGGTGCGGGGTCGACAACGCCCTCTGGAGTCCCGTGCAGCCCAACGGCGGCGCCGCGGTGCGGCAGAAGCTGATGGGGCGCTCCCCCAACGGCGCCACGCCGCTCGGCAGGGCGGTGCGCGAGGCGCGCAGCTACTACAACGCCCTCAACGACCGCGCGCGCAAGAACATCATCGTCGTGATCAGCGACGGCGGCGACACCTGCTCGGGCGGCGAGGTGAATGAGGCGCGCGAGGCGTTTAACCAGGGGTACCCCGTCTACGTGATCGGCTTTGGGCAGGGGGTCAACCCGCAGTCGCTGCAGGGGATGGCGCGGGAGGGCGGCACGCAGCAGTACTATCAGGCCGACAACTCCAACCAGCTGTTCGCGGCGCTGCAGACCATCGCGCAGAACGCCACCAGCGAGGTGTGCGACGGCGCCGACAACGACTGTGACATGTTGATCGACGAGCAGCTCGCGCCCGTGCCCTGCGAGACGATGTGCGGGCTCGGCGAGAAGCTGTGCGTCAACGGGCAGCTCTCGAGCTGCGCCGGCGGGCTCATCCCGCAGGAGTCGTGCGACGGCTCCGACAACGACTGTGACGGCGTGGCGGACGAGGTGGAGACGGCGCCCTGCACCACCGCCGACGGGCAGCCCGGCTCCGCCGCCTGCCTGCCCGAGGGCCGCCCCGCCGACGAGTGCCTGCCCGACAACCCCGACCGCACGGAGGTGTGCGATGGGCGCGACAATGACGTGGACGGCCTGATCGACGAGCAGACGGAGCGCGAGTGCAACATCGAGTGCCACTACGGGCGCGTGCTCTGCGTGGAGGGGCAGCTCTTGAGCTGCACGGCGGCGCCGGTCACGGAGGAGACCTGCAACGGCTTTGACGACGACTGTGACGGGCTGCTCGACGAGATGGCCACCTGCGTGGGCGGGGAGGTGTGCGGGCCGGAGGGCCTCTGCCTGCAGCCCTGCGCGAGCGGCGAGTGCCCCGTGGGCTTCCGCTGCGGCGCCGACGACTACTGTCACCCGCCCGCCTGCCCCACCGCCTGCCCTCAGGGCTTCCGCTGCCTCAACCAGGAGTGCGTGGTGCCCTGCTCCGTGACGTCGCAGTGCGAGGCCTACGGCATGCTCTGCGACTTTGAGCGCCGCGTCTGCGCCCGCGACCCCAACGGGCCCGCGAGCGGCGGCGCGGTGGACGGGCCGGGGGTGCTCGACGCGCCCGGGACCCCCGCCGCCCCCGGCGCGCCCCCCGCGCAGGGGGGCGCGGGCGCGGCGCCGGGCGGCGCGGTGTCGACGGGGGCGAGCTGCGCGAGCGCCGCAGGCGCGGGCGGCGCGCGGGGCTTGCCTTTTGCGCTCGCTTTGGGTGTCCTCTGGCTTCTGTCTCGGCGTCGTCGGCTGGGCGCGTAGGGCGCGCGGCGCGGCGTCGCCCTCAACGGCCCGCGGCCCCTCGGCGCGCCGCGCAGCGTGCTCTATGCTCGACCTCCTCCTCTTAGCGCTCGCCCTTTGGGTGGGTGCGCGCGTCCGCCGCGACGCCCTCGCCGCGCCCCTCGCGGCGCCCCTCGCCGCGCTCCTCGCCGCCGCGCCGCTCCTCGCCGCGCTCTGTGGGCGCGTGGCGGGGCTCGCCCTCGCCGCCTCGCCCGCGCCGGCGTCGCTGGGGCTGGGGCTCGTGGGGCTCGGGGCGGCGCACGCGCCCATGGCGCAGGTGGTGTCGGCGAGCGCGGCGTGTGGGGCGCTCAACGCGGCGGCTTGGCTCGTAAGCCGGGGGGAGCTGCGCGCCCTCCTCGGCGCGGCGCTGCCGCTGAGCGCCCTGATGGCGCTCTTGTGCCTCAACGTGGCCTACTTTGGGGACGGCGCGCTCGGCGGCCCCAACCAGCTCGCCCTCCTCGCCGCCGCCGCCCTCGCCGCCGCGCTCGGGGCGCGGGAGGGTGTGTCGGCGCAGGAGGCGCTCAGCGGGGTGCGGCGCGCCGTGTCCGACACCCTTGAGCCGCTCCTGATTCTCTTGCTGATCGGGGCGCTCTCGGGGACGTGGCTGCTCTGCGGGGTGGTGCCCGCCATGATCGACTACGGGCTGGCGCTCTTGGCGCCGTCGTACTTCTTGGTGGCGGCGTGCGCGCTCTGCTCGCTCGTCTCGCTCGCCTCGGGGAGCTCGTGGTCCACGGTGGCCACGGTGGGGGTGGCGCTGATGGGGGTGGGGCAGGCGCTGGGGATGTCGCCGGCGCTCTGCGCGGGGGCGATCATCTCGGGGGCGTACTTCGGCGACAAGCTGTCGCCCCTCTCCGACACCACCAACCTCGCCCCAGCGATGGCGGGCGGGGAGCTGTTCGCGCACATCCGCGCCATGCTCCACACCACCGCGCCCACGTTCGCGCTCACGCTCTTGGCGTTCGTGGCGCTCGGACTCGGCGCGCCGGAGGGGGTGGACCTCGGGCGGGTGGCGGAGGTGCGCGCGGCGCTGCGGGCCGCCGTGTGGATCCACCCGTCGCTGTTTGTGGTGCCCGCGCTGGTGGCGTGGATGATCGCCCGCCGCCTCCCCACGCTCCCCACCCTCGCCGCCGGGGCGCTCTTTGGGGGGGTGGTGGCGCTGTGGGCGCAGCCGGAGCTGGTGGCGCGGGTGGGGGGGGCGGAGGGCGTCCGCGGCGCCTTTATGGGGGTGGTCAACGCGCTCTCGCGCAAGATCGAGCTGGGCGCGGGGGACCCGATGGTGGCGGAGCTGCTCAAGTCCAAGGGCATGGAGGGGATGCTCGGGACGGTGTGGCTGATTCTGTGCGCGCTGGTCTTTGGGGGGGTGATGGAGCGGGTGGGCGCCCTCGAGCGCATCAGCGCGGCGCTCCTGCGCCTCGCGCGCACAGACCGCGACCTGGTGCTCACCACGGGGGCGACGAGTCTGTTCCTCAACGCCACCGCCTCCGACCAGTACCTCGCGATCGTGGTGCCGGGGCGGATGTACCGCGACGCCTATGAGGCGCGCGGGCTGGCGCCGGAGGCGCTCAGCCGCACCCTCGAGGACTGCGCCACCGTGACGTCGGTGCTGGTGCCGTGGAACACGTGCGGCGCGATGCAGGCGAGCGTCTTGGGGGTGGCGACCCTCGCCTACGCGCCGTTCTGCGTGTTTTGCTGGCTTAGCCCGCTGATGACGGCGCTGTTCGCCGTGATGGGGTGGCGCCAGCCGCGGCGCGAGGGTATAATGACGCCCCCTGCTGAGCGCGCCCGACGCCCTTGATTCATTGAGGAGAGGAGGCATGAGTTGAGTTTAAAGCACGCTGATTTGTCTTTAGCGGAATTCCCGTGGCGGGACCTCGAGACGCTCCCCGCGGATACCCTCGCCACCCTCGCGTCGTCTCCAAAGCTGAGCCAGACCTGGGCGCCGAGCGACGGCGGCGCGCTCGTCCCGCGCGCCTCTGCGGAGGACCCCGCGGCGCTCTCGGCGGAGGACCACGCGATGCTCTCGTGCTCCTTTGGGTGCTCGGTCTTTAGCGGCGTGCGGGGGGCGGAGCCGCTCGAGGGGCGCTCGCGATTTGACGTGCAGCAGGCGCTCGGCGCGGGGACCTACGGGGAGGTGTGGCGCGCGCGGGACCTCGACCTGAGTCGCGCGGTGGCGCTCAAGCGCTTTAAGGGCGACCCGGGCGCCGCCCTCTCGGCGTGCCGCGACGAGCTGCGATTCGTGGGGCGCCTTGAGCACCCAGGGGTGCCCCCGGTGTATCAGGCGGGGCTCACGGAGGAGGGGCAGCCGTATGTGGTGATGAAGCTCCTCGAGGGGGAGCCGCTGAGCGCGCTGATCGCGCGCCTCAAGGGCGGCGACCTGCTCACGCACGCGTCGTTCCCGTTCTCGCGGCGCTTGGAGCTCATCTTGCAGCTCCTGCGGGTGGTGGGCGCCGCCCACACGGCGCGCGTGCTACACCGCGACATCAAGCCAGACAACATCTACGTGGGGCGCTTTGGCGACGTGTCGCTGATCGACTGGGGGATCGCGGAGGATTTTGACGTGGCGCGCGCGCAGCCCCGCCTCTGCGGCACGCCCGTCTACCTGTCTCCTGAGCAGGGGCTCGGGCGCCCGCTCGGCCCCGAGAGCGACATCTACTCGGTGGGGGCGGTGGCCTATGAGCTCCTCTCGCTGGAGTCGGCGGCGCCGCAGGCGAAGAGCGTGCTAGAGCTGCTGCGCGTCCTCCCTTCGCACGAGCCTATGCACCTCAATCACCGCTACTCTCCTCACCAGGGGACGCCCCCCGTGCAGTACTCTCAGCCCGTCATGCGGGCGCTGGCGCGAGACCCGGCGCAGCGCTTTTCGAGCGCGGAGGAGATGTCGATGGCGCTGCAGCGCGCCCTAGATGGGTACTGCGCCGTGAGCTGCCCGCGGACCTTGGCGAAGCGGTCGCTGTATCAGGTGTCTCGCTGGATCGACAGCGGGCGCTATCTCCAGATCACCGTGTTCTATGTGTCGTGTCTGTTGGTGGTGTATGGGCTGATGCGGCTGGGGGGGGCGCTTGGGCTGTAGGGGGGGCGGGGGGGGAGGGGTTGGACATGTAGCGTGTTTTTTCATATATTGTATGTGCAGATAACAAGCGCCCATCAAGGGCGCCTGGCTCCTGTTTGGGCGCCACCCTCGCCCTCCCTCCCCCGCCCCTGATCTGCTCTTCCCCTGCGGAGCGCTCCCCATGCCCCACCCCGCCGCCCGCCCCCGCGCCACCCACGCCGCCCGCGCCGCCCGCGCCGCCCGCGCCGCCCGCGCCGCCCGCGCCGCCCGCGCCCCGCGCGCCCTCTACACCGCCCCGCGCGCCCTCTACGCCGCCCCGCGCGCCCTCTACGCAGCCCTCGTGGCCCTCGCGCCCCTCGCCCTCATGTCCTGCGACGAGCCGCGCCCCCTCCCGC
>VGTA01000293.1 GCA_016874875.1 Deltaproteobacteria bacterium
CCGCGCGCCCCGCCCTCCCCACTCTCATCGCCGCGCGCGGCGACCTGGGCGCCGGCAAGACCTCGCTCGCGCAGGGCCTCGCCCGCGGCCTCGGCGTGCCGGGCGAGCGCTACGTCAACAGCCCCACGTTCGCCCTCGTCCAAACACACCCCGCTCCCCCCCTCGAGCTCCACCACGCCGACCTCTACCGCCTCGAGGACGAGGAGGAGCTGCGCTTCTTGGGCTTTGAGGACCTCCTCGGCGCCCCCGACGCGGCGCTCTACGTGGAGTGGCCGGAGCGCGCGCCGGGGCTGCTGCGCGCCCCCCACCTCCGCCTCGATCTCGAGTACGTCCCCGGCGACCTCGACCGCCGCCTCGTGACGCTGCGCTTAGAACGCGCGGGGGCGGGCGCGGGGGCGGGGGCCGAGGAGGGCGCGGGCGAGGCGGCGCGCGCGGAGGCGTTCACGGCGCTGTTCGGGGAGCTCTGCCCTGAGCTGCGCGCGCGCCCTTGAGCTCCCCCCTTCCCCCCTCAAAAAAAGCTTGACGTCGCCCTCGCGGTCTGCTACTAGCATCACTCGCCGAGCGCGCCGATATAGCTCAGTCGGTAGAGCAGTTCATTCGTAATGATCAGGTCATCGGTTCAAGTCCGATTATCGGCTTCAGGGCGCCCCCACAAAGGGCGCCCTTCTCATTTCAGCGCCCCGCGGGTCGCCCAGGCGCTGCTCGCGGCGCTCAGCGCCCTCGCGGCCCTCAGCGCCCCGTCCGCCGCGCCCGCGGCCCCGAGGCCGCGCGTGGCGCTCGACCCGGGGCACGGGGGCAAGAACCACGGGGCGGCGGACCCGCGCCGCAAGGGGTGGAGCGAGAAGCGCTATACGCTCCTGATCGCGCAGCGCGCGCGAGCCCTCTTGGAGGGGGCGGGGGTGGAGGTGTGGATGTCGCGCGTGGAGGACGCGCCGCGCTCGCTTCAGGAGCGCGTGCGCGCCGCGGCGGCGCACGGCGTGGACGCGTTCGTGAGCATCCACATCAACGACCACCCCGTGGTGGGCGCCCGCGGGCACGGCACGTTCTTCTTGGCGCGTGAGGTCTTTGAGGAGTCGCGCGCGCGCCTCCAGGAGTTTGACGCGCAGACGCGCGGGGCGGTCTTTGACGCCAACGTGCGCCTCGCGCCGCGCCAGCCGCTCCCCCCCGCGGGCGCCGCCCGCGACGCGCTCCTCGACCTCCTCCACCAGGGCGCGCAGCACGAGGCGGTCCACCTCGCCCACATGGTCAACCAGGCCCTCTCTGAGCGCAGCCCCTTTGGCTCGCGTGGGGTCAAGCAGGCGGACTTTGGGGTGCTCAAGGGGCTCGCGATGCCCGCCATCGTGTGCGAGGTGGGCTTCATCAACCACCCGCAGGAGGGGCCTTTCGTGACCTCTGAGCGCGGCATGGACGCCCTCGCGGCGGGCGTCGCGGCGGGGGTGACGCGCTACCTCGCCCTGCGGCGGGGCGCCGCCCTCCCCCTCGAGGCGCCCTCTGGGGCGCCCCCTTTTTAAAGCGCTCGTGAGGCGCTCGCGCTCGGAATACATCATGTGGATCCATCACATAACAGGTGCCTGGCACCTGTTCGTCGCCCCGCTGCGGCGCCACCTCACCCCCCTCCTCGCCGCTCGCCTCCTCGGGCTCAGCCACCTCAGCGCCGCCCTCTCCCTGCGCGGACAGGCGCTAGGACTGATCGGGGAGCGGGGCGTGCTGCCCTGGGCGGCGCGGCTGCCGGGGGCGGAGGTGAGCTCGCCCCTCTGGGCGCTCGGCGCCCCCGACGCGCTCATCTCGGCGCTCGTGTGGGCGTGGGCGGCGGCGGGCGCGCTGCTCGCGCTCGGGCTCATCCCCGCCCCCGCCCTCGCCCTCGCCCTGCTCTGCGCCGTCACCCTCAGCCAGGCCTGCGCGCCCTTCCTGCCCTTCCAGTGGGACCTCCTGCTGCACGAGGCGAGCCTCCTCGGGCTGCTCTACGCGCCCTGGGCGCTCACCCTCGCCGCGGGGGCGCGCGCGCCGCGGGCGGCGTGGCGCGCCTGGGGGCTGCGCCTGCTCCTGTGTAAGCTCATGTGGGACTCTGGCGCCGCCAAGCTCCTCAGCGGCGACCCGCTCTGGGCGGAGCTGCGCGCCCTCGACGTGCACTTCTGGACGCAGCCGCTCCCCCACGCCGGCGCCGCCCTCGCCGCCCGCCTGCCGCGCTGGGCGCTCTCCGCCGGCGCCTACCTCACCCTCGCCGTGGAGCTCTGGGCGCCGCTGCTGCTCTGGCTGCGCGTGCGGAGCGCCTGGGCGCTGTGGGGCGCCGGCCTCCTGCTGGCGGCGGTGGGGGTGTGGCGCGGCGCGGCGCCCACGCTCACGTCGTGGGACACGCTCTCGTTTGTGGCGCTCGCCCTCCTCCTCGACGAGCGCGCGGCGGGGTGGCGCCTCGGCCCGCAGCTCCCCGCCGCCTACGCCGGCGCGGCGCCCATCGCGCTGCTCATGCTCCTCATCGCGCTCACGGGCTCCTATGGCTTCTTTCAGCTGCTCACCCTCGCGCTGCTCGTCGCCTCCTGCGAGGCGCAGAGCGGGGGCGAGGGGGCCCCTGCGGGCCGCGGCGCGCGCCTCGCCCAGGGATTCACCCTCGCCGCCCTCAGCGCCTGGGGGGCGGCGAGCGCCGCGCTCCACGCCCCCTGGCTCGGCGTCAAGGCGCTGCGCGAGTCCTTTGAGGCCGAGCGCGCCGCCCCGGGCGCCGGCGGGCTGCCGTACCGCGCCTACGCCGCCTTTGAGTGGACGCAGCGGCGCCTGGGGCCCTGGCAGGTGGTGGCGCGCTACGGGCTGTTCGCCACCGTGACGCGCGAGCGCGCCGAGCTCGTCATCGAGGGCAGCGCCGACGGAGTCGCGTGGGCGCCCTACCGCTTCGCCTATAAGCCCAGCGGCGACGACCCGCTGCCCCCCCCCGCCGCCGGCCTCCACATGCCGCGCCTCGACTGGCAGATGTGGTTTGAGGCGCTCTCGCCCACCTGCCAGGAGAGCTGGCTGCTCGACCTCCTCGAGGCGCTCCTCGAGGGGCGCGAGGGCGCGCGCGCCCTCCTCGCGGGTGGCCCCCCCCCCCCCCCCCGCCTCGTGCGCGTGCGCCGCGTGCAGATGTCGCCCACGCCCCGCGCCTTCTGGCGCGGGCGCCCGGCGGGCTTCTATTGCCCCGAGACCGACCTCGCCCGCCTGCGCGCGGCGCGCGCTGAGCTGCGGCGGGGGAGGGGGGCGGAGGGCGCGGCGAAATAGGGCGGCGGCTACAGCCTCTGGAGCGCCGCCGACGACGTGGTGCAGGGGGCGTGCCTCGTGTGGGGCCACAACTCCTGCCGCCTCCCCGCCTACACGGGCGAGCTGCGCTATAACCTCCTCCGGCACATCGAGCTGCGCGACCTTACCGCGGACCTGCAGGTGCGCCTCGTCACCGAGCGTGACCTAGGGGAGTAGCGGGGAGTATCGGCGGGAGCGAGCAGTACATCTGAAAATAAAAATGGTTTCGCCCCTTGATTTATAATCTTTGTGATGAATAAAACCAACTCGCGCGTTGCGCGCCAGCGAGGGGCGCCGGCACGTATCACCACACAGACATCACACAAATATATCAGGCGAGGGACACGAAATGAACTTCAACCGTCGAGAGCTGCTGAGGCTCTGCGGGGGCGCGGGGGCGGCGGCGTGGCTGGCGGGGTGCGGGGAGGAGGAGGCGGGGGCGGCGCCGCACCTCGGACTCCCCTTTGAGTCGCGGGCGCCGGTCCTGGAGGGGGACGCGGCGGCGCCGTGGTGGGCGCGCGGCAACTACGCGCCCGTCGCCGACGAGTACGACAGCCGCGACGCCAGCGACCGCCTAGAGGTGATCGGCGCCCTGCCGCCCACCCTCAACGGCACCCTGCTCCGCAACGGCTCCAACCCCAAGGACGAGGACCCGCTGTTCTGGTTCTTTGGCGACGGCATGCTCCACGGCCTCAACCTCAGCGGCGGCGAGGCGCGCTGGTATAAGCGGTCATGGATCCAGACGCCCGCGGTCAAGGGCGAGCAGGCGGGGGTGGCGGCGGGGCGCGCCAACACGAGCCTCGTGCGCCACGCGGGGCGCACGCTGGCGCTCTACGAGGTGGCGCCGCCCTTCGAGGTGCGCCCCGAGGACCTCAGCTCCGTGGGCTACCACAGCTTTGACGGCGCCACCTACGGGCCCATGTGCGCGCACCCCAAGGTGGACCCGCGGACGGGGGAGATGTGGTTCATCGGCGTGAGCATGGTGCCGTCAGCGCTGAGCTGCACCTGCGTGGGCGCGGGCGGCGAGGTGCTCAAGCACACCTCGATGCCGCTCGACGCGATGCGCATGATTCACGACTTTCAGCTCACGCCGCGTTTCGTGGTGCTGCTCGACCTCCCCGTCCTGCTCAACCCCGCGTTCGTGAGCGGCGGCCCGATGTTTGAGTGGCGCCCCGACCGCGTCGCCCGCATCGGGCTGATGCCGCGCGACGGGGAGCTGAGCGCCACGCGCTGGTTTGAGGTGGCGCCGAGCTACGTGTTCCACACCTTCAACGCCCACGAGGAGGGCGACGAGGTCATCTTGGAGGCGTGCCGCTTCGTGCCCAGCGCCGAGGACGACTTCTTCACCAACACGAGCGCGCCCACCCCGTGGCGCTGGTCGCTCAACCTCAAGACGGGCGCCGTCCGCGAGGAGGCGCTCAGCGACCTCTCCGTCGAGTTCCCCACCATCGACCTCCGCCGCCAGGGTCAGGCGCACCGCTTCAACTACGGCCTCCAGATCACGGCGCCCACGCCCGACTACCCCCTGCACCCGCGCGGCCTCTTTAAGCAGGACCGCGCGAGCGGCGCCGTGGAGCTCTGGGACCGCGGCGAGGCGCTGCAGCTCGACGAGGCTGTCTTTGTGCCGGATTCGCCGTCCGCGGGCGAGGATGAGGGGTGGCTCCTGAGCGTGGCGTATCACCGCGCGGAGGCGCGCAGCGAGCTCCTGGTGGTGGACGCGCAGCGCCTGTCGGCGGGGCCGGTGGCGCGGGTGATTTTGCCTACGAGGGTGCCGTTTGGGTTCCATGGGCTGTGGGTGCCGGAGGGGTGAGGGGGGGTGAGGTGATGGGTGCCTCACCCGACCCTCACCCGACCCTCATCAGATGTGGATCGCCCGCCCATCCACCGCCAGCGCCGCCTCCTTGAGCAGCTCCGCGAGCGTCGGGTGCGCGTGACAGCTCCGCGCCACGTCCTCCGCGCTCGCCCCGAAGTCCATGGACACCGCCGCCTCCGCGATCAGGTCGCCCGCGTGCGCGCCGATGATGTGGACGCCGAGGAGG
>VGTA01000294.1 GCA_016874875.1 Deltaproteobacteria bacterium
CGCCCCGCCCACGAGCGCCGCGCCCACGAGCGCCCTCCGCCACAGCCGCGCCCACACGGGCGCCGAACAGCACGCTGACCACATCTCTGCTACCCCTCCCAGGAGCGCATCGCCTCGTCCATCGAGACGAGCTCGTTGCGATAGAACTCTCCCCCGAGGCGCCCGCGGGGGTTGATGAGGAGCGAGCCCACCCCCCGCGCGAGCAAGGGCGGCAGGAGCTCGCGGCCCCCGCACTCTAGCACGTCGAGGCCGCGCGCGTCATAGCAGAGCGCCTCCTCCCACGAGGTGAAGACGGCGGCGGACTCGTACCCCGTGAGGGCGCGAAACGAGCGCGGGGCGGCGGCGGCGAGGGCGGGGGCGGGGGCGTCGACGGCGAGCAGCAGGCGCCCGCGCACGAACGCCCAGTAGAGCGACTGCCGCGCCGCGTGGTCGCGCGCCTCGCTCGCCCGCCGCATGGCGCTCAGCAGGCGCTCCCCCGCCACGCTCGGCGCGTCCCCGAGGTAGAGGCGCGCGTCGAGGGGCGCGCCCTCGAGGTACAGGTCGCCGAGGAGAGTCGCGGCGAGCGTGGCGACGGCGAGGCGGTCGCCCTCGCCGTAGACGGGGAGCGACTGCTCAAAGGGGTCGGCGGCGGTGCGGCGGCGGAAGCCGAGCTCATAGAGGCGCTGCCCCTCCTCTTGGCTCAGGTCGCGCCGCGCCCCCCGCCCCGCCGCCGCCTGCACCCGCGCCACGCCCCCCCCCCGCGCCGCGCTCAAGACCACAAAGCCCCGCCCCCCCTCGAGCACCAACCGGTTGTGACTCCCCCCCTCCCGCGTGAGCCGCGCGAGCGCCTCGGCGAGCGCTGGCGCGGGGGGCGCGCTGGGGGGCGCGCTGGGGGGGGCGCTCAGGGGGGGGCTCAGGGGCGTGAGGAGCGGCGGGCAGGGGGCAGGGGAGTTCATACACAAGCCTCTCGGCGGGGGGGGGGCGGGGCGCGCTACGAGCTGCACGAGAGCGCCGAGCATCCAAAGCGCTCGAGCGCCCACGCCGGGCGGCGGCGGGCGAAGGAGGCGCGGCGGCCCGTGAGCGGCGCGTAGGGGTCGCGGAGCGCCTCAAGGAGCGCCCAGAGGGGCGAGAGGTCGCCGCGCTCGGCGGCGTCCACCGCCTCCTGCGTTAAAAAGTTGCGCGGGGTGAGCGCGGGGTTGGTGGCGCCGAGGCGAGCGTCGCGCGGCCCAGCCCCCTCGCGCGCCACCTCCGCCCGCGCCGCCCCCGCGTAGCGCTCTAGCCACGCCCACAGCCCCTCGCGCCGCGCCGCGAGCCTCTTGCGCCGCGCGGCGGGCAGCTCCTCGGGCGCGTAGAGGCAGCCCGCCAGGTGCGCCGCGCGCGCCGCCGCCCCCCCCGCCCCCTCGTCGAGCGGGAGGGCGCGGAGGGCGGCGAAAAAGAGCGTCATGTCCACCCCCGCCCCGTCGAGCGCCCGCAGCACCTCGGCGCTCTCGGCGCGGGGGGCGCCGAAGCCCACCTTGCGCGCGAGCAACGCGCTCTCGGCGCGCTCGTAGGCGGGGAGCCACGCCTCGAGCGTCTCCGAGAGGCGCGGCGCGCCCCCCGCCGCCAGGGGGGCGATGGCGTGCGCGAGGCGCGAGAGTCCCCACCGCGCGCACAGCGGCTGCGCCCCAAAGCGGTAGCGGCGCTCGGCGGCGTCCGAGGTGTTGGGCGTCCACGAGAGGTCCACGTCGTCGAGCCAGCCGTAGGGCCCGTAGTCCACCGTGAGGCCGAGGGCGGAGAGGTTGTCGGTGTTCATCACCGCGTGCACGAACCCCACGCGCGTCCACTCCACCATGAGGCGCAGGGTGCGCGCGCTCACCTCCTCAAACCAGCGCGCGCGGCGCTCCTCCGCGCTCAGCGCGTCCACCCCCTCGCCGGCGAGGCGCCACGCGGGGGCGAAATCGCGCTCCACGGACACGTCGAGCAGCGCCGCCGCCACCCCCCACTCCCCGCGACTCGCCGGGAGCTCAAGGTGCCCAAAGCGCAGGAAGGAGGGCGCGAGGCGGCACACCACCGCCCCCGGCTCCGCGCGCGGGCGCCCGTCGTAGAGGGGATCGCGCCACACCCGCTCCCCCGTCGCCACAAGGCTGAGCGCGCGCGTGGTGGGCACCCCGAGCGCCCACATCGCCTCGCTGCACACCAGCTCGCGGAGCGACGAGCGGAGGACGGCGCGCCCGTCGCCGCGGCGGGAGTAGGGGGTGCGCCCCGCGCCCTTGAGCTGCACCTCCCAGCGGGGGCGCGCCGGGTCCGCCACCCCGTGCAGCGCCGCCTGCGCCGCCGAGAGCGGCGGCCCCTCGTAGCTGCCGAGGCAGAGCGCGCGCCCGTCGCCGAGCTGCCCCGCCCACGCCCCGAACTGGTGACCGCCGTAGCAGGTGGCGTAGGGCCGCGCCCCGCGCAGGAGCGCCGCCCCCGAGAGCCAGCGCCCCAGGTCCTCCCCCTCGAGCTCCTCGGCGCCGAGGCCGAGCAGCGCCCCCGCGTCGGCGGAGGCGGCGAGGAGGCGGGGGGCGGGCGGGCGCTCGGGCCACACCCAGCTGTAGGCGGCGCCGCGCACCTCGCGCGACCGCCGCCCCCCCTCGGCCCCCACCGGGTCGGCGGGCAGCCCCTCCACCCACCCGCGCTCGGCGTGGGCGGCGAGGCCCCCGAGCGCCTCGGGGGGGAGCGTCGGCAGGGGGGGCGCGGGGGCGGGGGCGGCGTCGTCGCTCATGGGCGGCTCCAGACTCGGGTGGCGCGGGCGGCCGCGCTGTGGCATGAGGGGGAGCGCAAATCCAAGCACAGGAGAGCGGTGATGTCGAACCCAGCGGCCAAATATGAGGGCGAGCCCCAGGGCGGCGCGTGGCGTCGCGTGTGCCCCGCGGAGGACGTGGCCGCCGACGGCCTCTACCCCTTCGCCCTCCCCCTCGGCGACCTCCTCCACGCCCCGCTCCTCGTGGTGCGCCGCGGCGACGCCCTCTACGCCCTCCATGACGAGTGCCCTCACAGGCGCGTCAAGCTGAGCGAGCGCGCCTACCTCAAGGGCGACCTCGTGGTCTGCGGCTGGCACCACTGGGGCTTTCACCTCGAGACGGGCGCCCACATGCTCCCCACGGGGATCTGCGTGCCCACCTACCCCCTAGCCCTCCGCGACGGGGCGCTGTGGGCGCTGCTGGAGTCCTAGAGGCGCCGCGCGCCCCTCCCTGCGCCCCTCCCTGCGCCCTTGACAGCGGCGCGCTAGAGACCTAGCGTGGCGCCCTCAGCTTAGACTTAGAATAACTCTAATCAAGCCCCCCTCCCTCACGCCGCTCCTCAGAGAGCAGAGAGCCCACCCCCATGCGACACCTCAGCGCGACCCTCAGCGCGACCCTCAGCGCCACCGCCCTCAGCGCCGTCGCCCTCAGCGCCGTCGCCCTCAGCGCCCCCGCCCACGCCGCCGGCCCCGACCCGCGCGCCCTCTTTCAGCCCCTCAAGGCGCCCGCCGCCCCCAAGGGCGTCGAGGAGGCCAAGGCGCTGCTCGGGCAGCAGCTGTTCCACGACAAGCGGCTCTCCAAGAACCACGACATCTCCTGCGACAGCTGCCACACGCTGACCCGGCACGGCGTGGACGGCGAGCCCACGTCGCTGGGGCACCGCGGGCAGCGCGGCGGGCGCAACTCGCCCACGGTCCTCAACGCCGCGGGGCACATCGCGCAGTTCTGGGACGGGCGCGCCCCCGACGTGGAGGCGCAGGCCAAGGGCCCCGTGCTCAACCCCGTGGAGATGGCCATGCCCTCAGAGGAGGTGGTGCTGGCCACCCTCCGCTCGATGCCGGAGTACGTGTCCGCCTTCAAGCGCGCCTTCCCCAGCGCCGCCGACCCCGTGACCTACGACAACTTCGGCGCCGCCGTGGGCGCCTTTGAGCGCCAGCTGGTCACGCCGGGGCGCTTTGACGCCTTCCTCGCCGGCAACGACGCGGCGCTCTCCGCCGCCGAGCGCGAGGGGCTCGACCTGTTCGTGTCGGTGGGCTGCGCCGGCTGCCACTCGGGGGCGCTCCTCGGTGGCGGCATGTACCAGAAGGTGGGCCTCGTCAAGCCCTGGCCCCGCCAGGGCGACCAGGGGCGCTTCGCCCTCACGGGGCAGGAGGCCGACAAGATGGTCTTTAAGGTGCCGTCGCTGCGCAACATCGAGCGCACCGCCCCCTACTTCCACGACGGGCAGACGGCGACCCTCGAGGAGGCGGTGCGGCTGATGGCGGAGCACCAGCTCGGGCGCGCGCTCGAGGCGCCGCAGGTGAGCGCCCTCGTCACCTTCCTCAAGGCGCTCACGGCGCCCCCCGCCGCCCGCTGGCTCAAGACCCCCGCGCTCCCCAAGAGCACCCAGGCGACACCCAAGGCGGACCCGACCTAACCCCCCGCCCCCCCGTCAAGCGCGCCGCGGCTCCACCCAGCGATAAGCGTCCCGCTCGCGCCGCCACGGCGTCACCACGCACTCCCCCTCAAAGAGCCGCCACCGCGCCGCCGCCCCGAGCGCGCCAAAGAAGCGCGTCTTGCTCGCGGCGTCTAAGCCGAGCGCCGTGAGCACCTCGCGCACCTCAAGCGCCCCCTGAGCGCGCAGCTCCTCAACGAAGCGCGCTATGAGCGGGTCCAAGCCCTCACACCAGCGCGCGAGCTCCTCCGCGGTGAGGTGACGCAGCGGCGCGGAGTCCCCCTTGGCGAGCGTGGCGCTCTGGGCGCCCTGGGCGCCCTGGGCGCCCTGGGCGCTCTGGGCGCTCTGGGCGCTCTGGGCGCTCTGGGCGCTCTGGGCGCTCTGGGCGCTCTGGGCGCTCTGGGCGCTCTGGGCGCTCTGGGCGCTCTGGGCGCTCTGGGCGCTCTGGGCGCTCTGCGTGTCCTGCGCGTCCGCTGCGCCCTTGGCGCCCTTGGCGCCCTTGGCGCCCTTGGCGCCCTGCGCGCCCTTGACGCCCTGCGCGCCCTTGACGCCCTGCGCGCCGTGCGCGCCGTGCTCGTCCGCTAAGCCCTTGGCGCCCTGCGCGCCCTGCGCGCTGTGCTCGTCCGCTAAGCCCTTCGTGCCCTTGGCGCCCTTGGCGCCGTCCTTTGCGTCCTTGGCGCCTTTGGCGCCCTTGGCGCCTTTGGCGCCTTTGACGCCCTTTGCGTCCTGCGCGCCCTGCACGCTCTGCGCGCCCTTTGCGTCCCGCGCGCCCTTTGCGTCCCGCGCGCCCTGCGCGTCCCGCGCGCCCTGCGCGTCCCGCGCGCCCTGCGTGCCCTGCGCGTCCCGCGTGCCCTGCGTGCCCTGCGCGCCCTGCGCGCCCTGCGCGCCCTGCGCGCCCTTT